>CAIJFC010000206.1 GCA_903819815.1 uncultured Bacteroidota bacterium | reverse complement strand
GAAGAAAATGGAGCGTTTTCTATTGCTGCTTCTGCAAATAAAAACCTTATATTTTCTATTTTAGGATTTGAAAAAAGAATCATAAAAGCTTCCGATGTTTCCAATGTAATTATGAAAGCCGTTTCATTTCAATTGGACGAAGTGGTAGTTGCTCGACATTTTGAAACTAAAAAAATAGAGATCGGACAAATTAACAATTCCGTTTTAGAAGCTTTCGATAACGGACCGAGAATTGACGTGAAATTTTTCCCCTACGAAGCCGCTTACAAAAAGATCAAATTCATTAAGAAAGTGAGTATTTTAACTGACAGCAGAATTGACAATGCCACTGTTAAAATTCATTTTTATAAGGCCGACGCCAATGGTTTTCCTGGGGAGGAATTACTCACGAGAGATTATATTCTAAACATCCAAAAAGGCGTGGTTAGAAATGGTTTTGACCTCACCGACTTGAATTTGAAAATACCCAAAACCGGACTCTTCATTGGTATTGAAAAACTGTTAATTTCGAAAAACAAATTGGAAAAAACGATCGTAAATTCTAATACTCAAAAAACAACCATTCAAATAATTTTCTACCCGTTGGTATTGTACAATTACATAGAACGGGACTTTTTATTTACCTATTCGGGAGGAAAATGGAGCCGACAAACAAACGATAAAACCCAATCTGAATCAGGTAAAATTAAGGTTTATGAACCCGCAATAAATTTGGTTTTAACCAACTAAAACATAAAAACCTTACATTTGTTGGTTAATAAATAAAATCCAAATGAAAGAAATCAAGAATATTGTCCGATCAAGAGCGCAAGAATCATCTAGTGCGGTTGAGAAATTATACATTACCATGCGCCATTTGTTCAATAGAGGATTCTATAAACCAATGGGAGTTTCTGGAGAAACATTGCGCGAAGCATTATTGTCGTTACGCCCTGAAATATATGGCACAATTGCCGAAGACAAAGTAGAATTAAGCGGACTTTTATATGTAATTGAAAGACTACCAATAGGGATTGAAGAATGCCGTTTCATCAATTTAACTTCTGACGAAGGCTATTCAAAATCACATTTTCAAGCTATAATTCCACCGAAAAGAAGAAGAAACTGTTATCGAATTGATGACGAGCAAATGAACGTTGAAATCACGCGCGGAAGATCTGATATTTACGATATTTTAACGCATTTGACTTTTATTTTCATAGAATCGCATAAAATTAAAAACCGCGTTTTACTAGATGAAAACGCTGAGGTCACTCGTGATTGGCAAAAATTAGAACAAGCGGTTTTATCCAATAAAAAACTGACATTAACCGATAAAGAGAAAACAATTTCGCATACTGCAAATATCCTAGGAAGAACATTTGTAGAGATTTTAGATATTTACGATGCTTTTGGAACCACAGAAAAACCAGATCGTTTTTTACACGTAATTTATTGGTTAGGGAAATTAGCGATTGAAGAAGTGGTTGAAAACAACAAAAGAACCATCACTTTTAGTCCTATTTTAAGAGAAAGATTAGGGCACCATATTCACGGTGAAATTTGGGCAACCAATATAAAAGAGGTGCTTAAAGCAAATGATTTATTGGATCGACCAATTCACATTATCAGCGCCAACATGCACTCGGTGATGAATTCTATATTTGCAACGCACGTTTTAAAAACCAAATTCAAAGACAAATCGGATTTCTTTATTTTTGAAGAATTGAGTAAATCGGGTGCAGATGAAGTTAGAAATAAAGTGGAAGAATTTGCCAAGTTAAACGGTATGATTTCTTTGCCTGATACTTCAGGAACCAACATTGATGTTCAGATTTTTGATACCGCCAAAATAGATTGGAAAAAATCAGCATTTCCAACTGCGAAAATGCACAATAAAAACCCGGTAATTATCGTTATGGACTACGCTTTTGGAGAGCAAGCTTACGAAACCATTGATGAGTTATTAAAACCGTTTCAAAAAGATATTTTATTGAATGTAGAATCGGTTTCAATAATGGGAAAAGCAGGTATTCTTCAAGGCGGAAAAGGAGATATTATGATTCCATCGGCACATATAAATGAAGGAACAGGAGACAATTATTTCTTCCATAATGAATTAACTGCCGAGATGTTGGAAGGAAATGGCATAGCTGTTTTCGCAGGACCTATGATTACAGTTTTAGGAACGTCATTGCAAAATAAAGATTTATTAAAGTTTTTCCATGATTCAACGTGGGGAGTTATTGGACTGGAAATGGAAGGCGCCTATTATCAAAAAGCAATCCAATCGGCATCCAAAATTAGAAAAAGCATTAATCCAGATGTAAAAGTTAGATATGCCTATTATGCATCAGACAACCCGCTGGAAACAGGAAGCACATTAGCCTCAGGCGGATTAGGAACAACAGGAGTAAAGCCAACATATTTAATTACAATTAAAATATTAGAACAAATTTTTAACATAAAATAGTTTTTATTATGAGTCAAAACGCTACCAATTCAGATAATCAAGAGATTGATTTATCAATGATTTCAAATAAAATTAAAGGTTTTTACGACGGAATAGGGACTTCGGTTTTTAGAGGTATTTTATTTTTTAAAAGAAATTTATTAATAGTAGGAATTTTATTTGTTGCAGGAGCTGCTCTAGGAACCTATGTTGACTTAAATAATGAAACCTACGATTCTAAAATTATTGTAAAACCCAATTTTGGAAGCACCGATTATCTGTATTCTAAAATAGATTTATTGGATTCTAAAATTAAAACCAGAGACACCCTTTTTTTAAAGTCTATAGGAGTTAAAAATCCTGAAAACTTAACAAAAATTGAAATTGAACCAATAGTTGACATTTATAGTTTGGTTAATTACAATGAAAAAAACGCGGCCGTTACAACGAACACCCAAAATTTTGAACTCTTGAAATTATTAGCTGAAGAAGGGGATATTAATAAGGTTATTAAAGACAAAGCAACGAGTAAAAATTATTATTCACACACGGTTCACCTCATTACTAAAGGATTTACAACGGATGAAAAAACAATTGAGCCAATTTTAAATTATTTAAACAACAATACTTATTTCGATAATTTAAAGAAAATATATGTTGAGAACGTCAATGTAAATATTAAAAAGAATGAAGAAATGATCCTTCAGATTAATACTTTATTAGAAAAATTCTCAACTGCTTCGGGACAAAAATCCGACAAATTAGTTTTTTATAATGAAAACACCGAGCTAAACGAAGTGCTTAAAACCAAGCAAGCATTAGTTTATGAAATCGGCATCAAAAGAGAGCAACTAGTAAATTACGAAAACACGATTAAAAAAAATAGCAGCATTCTTAACATAAAAAACACCGAAAGTGTTAACGGTAAATTAAAATTTGTTTTACCGTTATTGCTTATTTTTGGATTTGTATTTATCCGTTTATTTTTAAAATTTTATAAAAGACAAACTTTAAAAGCCCAACAAAATATAGTATAATGAAAGGAATTATTTTAGCCGGAGGATCGGGAACTAGGTTGCACCCACTTACGCTTGCGGTGAGCAAACAGTTAATGCCAATATATGACAAACCGATGATTTATTATCCGCTATCATCTTTACTTTGGTCGGGAATAAGAGAAATATTAATTATTTCTACCCCTCATGATTTACCATTATTCCGACAATTATTAGGAGACGGATCTCGATTAGGATGTCGATTTGAATATGCTATTCAAGAACATCCGAATGGGTTGGCAGAAGCCTTTATCATTGGAAAAGAATTTATTGGGAATGATAAAGTAGCGCTAGTTTTAGGTGACAATATTTTTTATGGAACAGGATTGTCAGATTTATTACAATCGAATAATAATCCAGACGGAGGAATCATATACGCCTATCATGTTAACGATCCAGAAAGATATGGAGTAGTAGATTTTGATGCTGATGGAAACGTACTTTCTATAGAAGAAAAACCGGTAAATCCAAAGTCAAATTTTGCTGTTCCGGGGATCTATTTTTATGATAATGATGTAGTGGAAATCGCTTCAAATATCAAACCGAGTCAGCGCGGAGAAATTGAAATCACCGATGTAAATAAAGAATACCTTCGAAGAGGAAAATTAAAAGTGAGTATTTTAGATAGAGGAACAGCGTGGTTTGACACCGGAACCTTTAATTCTTTAATGCAAGCCTCGCAATTTGTTCAAGTAATTGAAGAAAGACAAGGATTAAAAATAGGATCTATAGAAGAAGCGGCATACAAAATGGGCTTCATCACCGCAAAACAATTAAAAGAAATTGCCCAACCATTTTTAAAAAGCGGGTATGGCAAGCATTTATTAGAAATTATATAAATGAATTTTATTACCACAAAATTAGAAGGTTGTTTTATTATTGAGCCCAAAATATTCAATGACGAGAGAGGTTATTTTTTGGAAAGTTTCAATGAAAATACATTTCAAAACGCAATTGGTCAGTCAGTTCGTTTTGTTCAAGACAACCAGTCCTTTTCAACAAAAGGAGTTTTACGCGGGCTGCATTATCAAACTGGAGAACACGCGCAGGCTAAACTGGTTCGTGTTTTGCAAGGCGAAGTTTTAGATGTAGTTGTAGATATCAGACCCAATTCCAAAACTTATGGCGAGCACATTTCTGTTTTGCTTTCCGCAGAAAAACAAAATCAATTTTTTATTCCTAGAGGTTTCGCACATGGATTTTTAGTGTTAAGCGAAACGGCCACCTTTTTTTATAAATGTGATAACTTTTACAATAAAGAAAGTGAAGGCGGAATAATTTACAATGACGGCTCGTTGAATATTGATTGGCAATTTCCATTAAACGAACTCATCATTTCAGAAAAAGATGCGTTATTACCCACAATTGAAAATGCCAAAAAAGCATGGTAGTTTTAGTTACAGGCGCTAACGGACAATTAGGTCAAGCAATACAGTTTATTGCAAAGAACTATTTGAACGTGAATTTTGTTTTTTGTAACGTTACCGATTTAGATATTTCAAATAAGGAAAATTGCCAAACTGTTTTCCACAAAACGAAACCTGATTTTTGTATTAATACCGCAGCCTATACGGCAGTTGATAAAGCAGAATCAGAACCCGAAAAAGCCGAATTAATTAATGTTACCGGCGCCAAAAATCTTGCCGAAACCTGTAAAGAATTTGACGCGACATTAATTCATATTTCAACCGATTTTGTTTTTGACGGGTCAAATGTTAAGCCGTATTCCGAAACCGATATTCCAAATCCAAAAGGAGTTTACGGACAAACAAAATTAGATGGCGAAAAAGCAATTCAGGAAGTATTTTCAAATTATTATATCATTCGAACGTCTTGGGTATATTCTCAGTTTGGAAATAACTTTATGAAAACCATGTTGCGATTGGCCTCCGAAAGAACGTCATTAAGTGTGGTAAACGATCAAATTGGAACTCCCACAAACGCTGTTGATTTAGCGGATTGTTTGTTAACGATAATTATCCAACACCCAACACCCAACACCCAATATGGCATTTACAATTTTAGCAATGAAGGACAATGCAGTTGGTATGATTTTGCAAAGAAAATAGTTGAATTAAACAATATTAGCATACATTTACAATCAATACCAACCACAAGTTTTCCAACTCCAGCGGCAAGACCAAAATACAGTGTTTTGGATAAAAGCAAAATTAAATCTACTTTTGGAATAACAATAAAAAACTGGGAAGAGAGTTTAAAAAAAGCGATCAAATAATCAAAGCAAAAAAAATAAAGTATTATTTTTGTTGAGACTAAAATAAATATAAAAATGAAAGTAAAAAGTACATTATTAGGATTGTTGGTTGCTGTTATTATGTTTTCATGTAAAAATGAAGTCAAGCAAGACGAAGCAAAACAAGAAATCAACAACAAATTTAAAGTCACTTTAAATTTATTAATCAAGAAAAATGACACATTACATCTGTATTACACAGAAGACAATTCCATTAATTTTAAAGAAGAAAGTTCAATTTGGCTTTCGCTTCCGGGAAAGAATGATTCACAAGATATAACTTTTGAATTACCGGAAGATGTTTTCCCTACTCAATTTAGATTTGATTTAGGAGTAAACCAAGAAAACGAAAAAATTAAATTAAACAGCGTAAAATTCGATTATTTAGACAAATCTAATCTAATAAGCGAATCGTTACTTTACAATTGTTTTAGAATAAACGCTGATAATACAACAATTGATTCAGTAACAAAAGAATTAAGCAGAAAGGATCCAAAAACAATTGTCGGCCCTAGTTTATACCCTCACGAAGCGTTATTGAAAAAGGAATTAGATCAACTTACTTTAAAATAAAACACATTGCAAAAACAATAAAATCCATAAAAAAGAAAAGTTATCTCATTTGGGATAACTTTTTTATTTGCACTTGTTTATATTTGTCACTGTATTAATAATTTCCAACAACTATGAATTACGATAAAAAAGGGGCAGATTATTATTCTAATATAAGACTAGATTTAATCAATCTAATAGACAAAAAATCTCAAAATTTAAAGGTATTAGAAATTGGTGCAGCTTATGGCGAAACGCTATTTTATTTAAAACAAAACGGAATAGCTTCAGAAGTGGTAGGTGTTGATATTTTTGAAGATGCAAAAAACAAACAAAATTATAAACCGCTGGACCAATTTATTTTTGGGGATATTGAGAAAATAGATTTACCAGAGTACTTTCAACATTTCGATTTAATATTGCTTCCCGATGTTTTAGAGCATCTTTTCGAACCGAAAAGTGTTTTAGAAACCTTAAAAAAATATTTAAAAGAAGACGGAAAAATAATAATTAGCATGCCTAATATTCGTCATTATTCAGCACTCTATAAAATAGTTTTTAAAGGCGATTTTAAATACGAAGAAAGCGGAATTTTTGATTACACCCATGTTCGATTTTATTGTAGAAAAAACATTCAGGATTTACTGGAAACGGCAGGTTATAAAGTTTTAAAACAAGAAAGTTCCATAATAAACTATCAAGGAAAATCAATAGCCAAGCTGATAAATTTGATTACTTTTGGAATATTTGAAGAATTTTTTAGCGCCCAATATTTTTTTGTAGTTAAAAAATAAAAAGAATTACTTTAAGTAAATACTATAAAATGATTCAACTAAACAGTAGTTTTAAAAAGTTAATTTCATTATCGGGATTAAATTTTATTTTTAGAATCTTCGGATTAGGAACGTCTTTTCTAACCACAGTTTTAATTACTCGTTTTTTTGGAGTTGGAACCTTTGGCGACTATTCTTTAGTGTTTGCACTTTCGCAAATAATTGCGCTTTTATTTACTTTAGGAATCCCAAACACTTTAATCAAAATTATAGGAAATAATGATTTTACGTATTCTCAAGCCAAAAAGCTATTAATTAAAGGATTAAAGGGCTCTTTGATTTTCTCTTTAATCCCATTCTTATTTTTCTATTTAGGGTCGTCTTTTTTAGCAGAAACTGTTTTCCACAATGCACAATTAGTAAATTATTTTTTAATTGCATCCATTTCCATTCCGTTGTTTATAGTACATGAGATTTTCCTTTATTTTTTAATTGCAACCAAAAATTTTATAAAGTACAACTTATTCATGTTTGTAATTCCAAACCTATTGCTGCTATTTTTTTTATTTTTATTTTTCAAATTAGATAAAAATAATTACTTCACATTTATCGCTTTTTCCTTGGCAATTTTGATCACTGTTTTGCTAGAAGTATTTACAATTTTCGAATTAAAACCCAAAATAGAAACTATTTCAATTTCTACATTATCGTTAATAAAAACAGCATCACCGCTTTTATTTAGTAGTTTGTTTATGTATTTATTAAACTACACCAATGTTATTATGTTGGGGATTATGTCCAATAATACGCAGGTTGGGATTTATAATATTGCTTATAAAATAGGAAGTGTAGGTTTTTTAGTTATCGTTTCAGTAAGTACAATAATTACTCCCAAAATAGCTGAATTTTATGGCAAAGGAGATTTCGATCAATTAAAAAAATTGACTCACAATTCTACTCGTCTTGTCGCTCTTTTTTCACTGCCGATAGTTTTGTGTTTGATTCTTTTTAGTAGCTCTATTTTGTCCTTTTGGGGAACAGAAGTAATTTCGGGAAGAACAACGTTAATTATAGTTTCAACCGGGGTTCTTTTTAGTGCTATGGCTGGCAATGTTGATCAAATTTTAAACATGACTGAGAATCAAAATATTTTTAGAAATATTACCATTTTTAGTTTTTTAGTTAACTTAATTCTGTGTTACGTTCTAATTCCTAAATACAATATTGAAGGAGCGGCCATTGCCAGTTTAACAACCAATATTTTAATTAATGTATTGTGTTTGTACTATATAAAAAAGAAATTAGGATTTTATACGTTATTTTAAAATGAAAATAGAATTATCTGTAATAATTGTCAATTACAATGGCGTTCATTATCTTAAAGATTGCATCGATTCATTGTATCAAAATTTGAGCAATATTGCTTTTGAGATAATTGTATTAGATAATAATTCAACAGACGACAGCCGTGCTTATCTTATAACTAATTTTCCAGAAGTGAAGTTGATTGAATCCAAAATTAATCATGGTTTTGGAAAAGGAAATAATGAAGCGGTTAAATCGGCTGAAGGGAGTTATTTGCTATTAATTAATAACGATACAGTTGTATTGGATAGTATTTCGCCAGTTCTTGAAATTTTAAAGTCAGACGCTACAATTGGGGTCATTGGAATTAATATGTTGAATGCCAAAAAAGAATATTTACCGGCAGCTGGAAATTTTCCTAATTTTCAAAATATGTTTCAAATGAATAAATTACTTCAAATTGGAACGGAATTTAACTTAGGAAATTTTTCAAATGATAAATATGAAGTCGATTGGTTAGGAGGCTCTTTTTTACTACTTAGAAGCGAAACTTACAACAAGATTAATGGTTTTGATGAAGATTATTTCTTGTATGTAGAAGATGTAGATTTTTCTAAAAGAATAGCAAATTTAGGATTGAAGAGAATTTTCTTGCCAAACTACTATTACGTCCATTTTGTAGGGTTTTCTAAAGCAAAAAACCCGATGCTAATTAAAGGATATGAAATTTATATTTCAAAACATTTCAGCGGGGTTGACAAATTACTAGTTACCATTGCACTCAAAATAAATAAATTAGTGAAAAGTATTAAAAAAGCATTCAAAATAGATTAAATCTCTTATTTTTGAATTCCTATAAAATGTAAAATGAAGGTCAAATCATATGAATTTTATTCAGCACTCTTTATAATTATAATTCTTTTACAATTATACTTGCCTTCATTTAAAGTAAATGTACTTCTTCAAGTTTTCATTTTAGGATTATTTTTCTTGTTTGAAAATGCACAAATTAATAAATTGTTTTTCAAAACAATAGTGCCAATTTTACTAGTTTTTCTGTTAGGTTTTCCCGGCGTTTTATTTAATAAAGTTGCTTTTTTTGATGTTTTTAAAGACATTTTTCACTTTTTAAAACCAATCACAGGATTATTGATAGGTTATTGCTTTTACAGAAAAATTGATGATTTTAAAATGTTTGTAAAAACAATTGTCATCGTGGGATTATTATCTTCAGTAATTCATTTTGGAATCTTGTTTTTTATTAGTGGTTTTACTTCAGTGAACGAAATAAGAGAATTTGGAAGAGACAACTTTCTGGAATTATTTTCATTGTTTTTCTTGCTTTTTTACAAGAAATTAGAAAATGATTCACTTTTTAAAAGTAAATTAAAACATTTCTTTTTTGTAGGTTTATTATCTGCATCAAATGTTCTCTACTTTTCAAGAACAATGATTGTTGCTGCAATAATTTTATTAATTACAATATACGGATATACCATAATTACTAAAAGGGGGCTCAGAATAATTGGAGTTATTTTAGTATCTATTTTAGTCTTTTACGGCTATTTATTTTCAATAAAAATAGCACGAAATCAAACAGGGGTTCAATCTTTTTTGTACAAAGTTAAAAATGCACCGTCTGAGATTTTTAAAACTAAAATAGATAGAGAAAACCATAAAGATTTGTGGGACCATTGGCGCGGATACGAAGCCAAAAGAGCTTTTTCATTAATGGAAAAAGACCCTAAAAGTTACGTAATTGGAACAGGTTATGGGTCTTTGGTTAATCTTAAGTTTTTCGCGCCACTAACTGAAAATGTTAAAGATAAAGGAATTAAATACATCTCCGAACTTCATAATGGCTATGTTTATATTTTTTATAAAACAGGAATTTTTGGCCTTTTCTTGTATTTATTTTTTTTAATTAATTTATATAAAAAAATACACTTTAATAAAAACTTTCAAACTTACTTTATTTCAGCAATTGGAGTTGCCTTTCTTTTTACAACACTTACAATTACGGGCATGTATAACTCAAGAGACATAATTGTTTTTATACTTGGCGCTTTGTTGTTTTTTGAAAAAAAGACGAAAATCTTAACTAATTAATTTTCCAGTAAATATGAAAGTGCTTTTTCAAACAAGAACCAATTTATTTGATGCTCCAGGGGGAGACATGATACAATTGTTGAAAACGAAAGAACACCTTGAAAAATTAGGGGTTGAGGTTGATGTTTCCTTAGAATTTGAACTCGATTTATCTAAATATGATTTAGTTCATTTGTTTAATTTAATGGAGCCTCAGGACATTTATTTACAAATGATAAATGCAAAAAAGCAAAACAAGAAAATTGCACTCTCTACTATTTATGGACTTTATACCGAATTTGAAAGAAAAGCCCGCGGTGGGTTATTCCAAAAAATTGCTAATGTGCTTTCATCATACCAAATTGCCTATATAAAAGTGGTAATTAAACAATATTATGAAAACCGATTTCACAAAGGAGTTTTCAAAATGCTTTATAAAGGCTATTATGGTTTAATGAAAGAAATTGTAGATAACACCGCAATTTTTTTACCGAATTCGGTTTCTGAAATGAATCGAGTTGCTGCTGAATTCAAACTAAAAAACTACATTTTTTCAGATATTCCAAACGCAATAGATAAATCTATTTTTTCTGATGAGGATAACAACAAATCCAACCAATTTTCACAATACCAAGACTGCATCCTTTGCGCCGCAAGAATTGAAGGAAGAAAAGAAACCTTAAACTTAGTTAGAGCCGTAAAAGGAACAAATTACAAGTTGGTTTTAGTAGGAAAAGAGTCTAATAACCAGAAAAAATACGTCTATAAAGTTCATCAAGAAGCAGGCAATAATGTTGTTTTTTTAGGCGCAATTCCTCACGACGATTTAAGAGAATTGTATAAAGTGGCCAAAGTACACGCTTTAGTAAGTTGGATGGAAACTCCCGGACTATCCTCGCTTGAGGCAGCGGTAATGGGCTGTAATATTGTGGTGACCAAAAAAGGCGATACCTACGATTATTTTGAAGATGATGCCTTTTATTGTGAACCAGACGACGTTACCTCAATAAAAAAAGCTATTGACGAAGCTTTTTCTATGCCTGTAAATCCAAAACTAAAACAAAAGATTTTAGACAACTACACTTGGGAAAAAACAGCTGAAGAAACCTACAAAGCCTATCAAAAAATACTAAATACAACCATTAATTAATCTGTCGAAAAGCAGTTAAATTCCTTAAATTCCTTATTTTAGCCAACTGATTCTAATTAATTAATGAAAATAGCTATTTTAGGAACGCGTGGAATTCCAAATCATTACTCGGGATTTGAGCAATTTGCTGAATTTTTCTCCGTATTTCTTGCAGAGAAAGGACACGACGTTTATGTTTATAATTCCCACGACCATCTTTATCAGGAAAAAACATTTAATGGTGTTAACCTAATTCATCAATACGATCCTGAATATAAATTAGGCACTTTTGGTCAGTTTATTTACGATTATAATTGCATAATGGATTCTCGAAAACGAAATTTCGATATTATTTTGCAATTGGGTTATACTAGTAATTCCATTTGGTTTTTCTTACTTCCAAAAAAACCAATTATTATAACTAATATGGATGGATTAGAGTGGAAGCGTTCTAAATATTCTAAACCCGTTCAACAATTCTTGAGATTTGCTGAAAGATTAGCAGTAAAAAGCAGCGATTTTTTAATATCGGATTCCTTAGGAATTCAAAAATATATTGATAGTAAATACAGCGTTTCTTCAACTTATATTGCTTATGGAGCAAAGGTTTTCAAATCGCCAAACGAAGATATATTGAAAGAATATAATGTCGAAAAACACAATTATAATATGATTATGGCTCGTTTTGAACCAGAAAATAATATTGAAACTATTCTTGACGGAATTGTATTGGCCGGACATGAAACCACCGTTTTAGTTCTAGGAAATCACAAAACTAAATACGGTGAATATTTAAAAAATAAATTCAAATCTTTTAACCTAATACGATTTATAGGCACTGAATTTGACATCAAAAAACTAAATAATTTAAGATATTTTTCTAATTTTTACTTCCACGGACATTCTGTTGGTGGCACTAATCCCTCTTTGCTTGAAGCCATGGCGTCTAACGCATTTATTATTGCTCACGACAACCATTTTAATAAAACAATTCTAAAAGAAAATGGCTATTATTTTTCCAATCCTGCTGAGGTAAAAAATATTTTAGATACAATCAAAAAAAATGATAACTTGCAATTAGTTCAAAACAACTTTGACGCGATTGAAAATGAATTTAATTGGGATAAAATAAATGGAGAATATCTTCAACTTTTCGAAGAATGTCTATCAAAATCTAAAGCAGGAATATAACAGTCATCCGTCGTTATTATTTGTTTTGTTGACATTATTGTGTATTCCATTAGGGTACGCTTTCAATAGCATTTCACTTGCTTTGTTAATAATTATTTCCCTTATTAACTTTAAAAAAGAGCACCTTCATTTTGATAATTATTTAATTTTTCCAATAGCTTTGTATGTTTTAATGCTGCTATCGTTTACTTGGTCAATTGATAAAGACAGGACAATAAGCGCAATATATAAAGAATTACCACTTCTGTTATTTCCAATTTGTTTTCTGATATTACGCACTTTTTCGGAATCAGAAAAACAGAAAATCACAAAAGGATTTAGTTATGGAATGGTTGTATTTTCCTTTTTTTATCTAATAAAAGCGACAATTCGATTCTTTGTTTCCCAAGACACATCCGTATTCTTTTATCATGAATTAGTCACTAAAGATGTAAACGCCATTCACGTATCGGTTTATATGGCTGTTTCATTTTTTCATTTTTTGGTCAAACCAATAAAAACAAGGTTCGACAAATTGGCTTTAGCCATATTGTTTTTGATGGTATTTTTATTATCATCTAAAAACATTGTGGTTGTTTTCATTGGGCTTTTAGGGTTCTACTATTTGTTTTTTTCTAAATCTGCAAAAAAATTACGATTAAGAAATTTAATTTTATTCTTGGTTGTATTGACCTCGCTTCCATTTATTGGAAAAGTAAAAGAGCGTTTCAAGCAAGAATACGAAACCATAATGACCGACAGTAGCGTTAACGACGTAATTAGCAAAGGATCAGGAAAAGTATATAATGTAAGCATTAAACAAGCTTGGACCAACGAGACTTTCAATCCAAATGATTTTTTCCCGGGCACCGCTTTTAGGGTATACCAATTCAGAATTTTCACCGAACTTCTTTACGAAGAAGCCATTTTTTGGAAAGGATTTGGGCTAGACGCTTCGTGCTCTAAAATCGAAGAAAAAGGAGTTCAATACCATCTTTTTTTAGGGGATGAAAATAATGAGGGATATCAAAAAATGAATTTCCATAACCAGTACATTCAAGTATTTTCTGAATTGGGGGTATTTGGATTCTTATTATTATTAATTATGTTGACGCTGTCAATTAGAAATGCAATCGGTTCAAAAAACTACTTTCATATTGCATTTTCAGTATTAATGATTTCCCTGTTTATTACTGAATCGTTTCTTTGGAGACAAAGAGGAGTTACTTTTTTTATCGTAATGTATTGTGTATTAAACATTAAAATAAAATCTGAAAAAACAATTGCTATTTAATATAATATTATAATGATTTTAACGTTTAAACACAATATTTAAGTAAAACGAAATCGCATCCAAATATGAAAAGAATTTTAATTACCGGAGCCGCAGGGTTTTTAGGCTCCCACCTATGTGATCGTTTTATAAAAGAAGGGTACCATGTTATCGGAATGGACAACTTAATTACGGGAGATTTAAGAAACATTGAACACCTTTTTAAACTCGAACATTTTGAATTTTACCACCACGATATCACTAAATTTGTTCATATTCCAGGAGATTTACATTATATTTTACATTTCGCATCTCCAGCAAGTCCAATAGATTATTTAAAAATCCCAATTCAAACTTTAAAAGTAGGGTCCTTAGGAACCCACAATCTTTTGGGTTTAGCGCGTGTTAAAAACGCTAGAATTCTAATCGCTTCTACTTCGGAAGTATACGGAGATCCATTAGTACATCCACAAACAGAAGAATACTATGGAAATGTAAATACCATAGGACCACGAGGTGTTTATGACGAAGCAAAACGTTTTCAAGAATCGATCACAATGGCCTACCATACTTTTCATGGCGTGGAAACCAGAATAGTGAGAATTTTTAACACCTATGGCCCAAGAATGCGACTGAATGACGGTAGAGTTATTCCAGCATTTATTGGTCAAGCGCTTAGGGGAGAAGATTTAACTATTTTTGGTGATGGAATGCAAACACGTTCTTTTTGTTACGTAGACGATCAAGTAGAGGGAATTTTCAGACTGCTTCATTCCGATTATGTTTACCCAGTAAACATTGGAAACCCAGATGAAATTACAATCAAAGATTTTGCAGATGAAATCATTAAATTAACAGGGACCAATCAGAAGGTAGTTTATCAACCACTTCCAATTAACGACCCTTTACAACGCCAACCCGATACCACTAAAGCAAAAAATATTTTAGGATGGGAGGCAAAAGTTTCTAGAGAAGAAGGAATGAAAATTACTTATGATTATTTCAAATCACTATCCAAAGAAGAGCTTTTAAAAGAGGAACACAAAGATTTTACTGGATACATAAAATAAAATGACATCAGCTCAATCAAGTAGATATTCAAAATATATTAGACCAATAAGCTCCATATTTGACTTATTAGTAATAGCTGTTTTGGGAATTTATTTTTTTGAAGGATTGGTTGTAAAACTAAACAATCACATTGGATATTTACTAATTTCTTGGTCTGTAATTGCCTTTCTAATTAAATTTTATGAAGTCTTCAGATTTACAACCCCCGTTGAAATTATCACAAAGATTTTAAAACAATGTTCATTATTTTCCCTACTTATAATTGCCTATTACCCTTTTATGCAGGAAGTTGTTTTTAATGAAAATGCGGTTTTACTTTATATAATTTTTTGCACAACTTTAGTTACAATATTTAAATTCTTGTTGTTCTATTATTTAAAAAAATACAGAATAATCACTGGAAGTAATTATAGAAACGTTGTTATTATTGGCCATACCGAAGAATCGGTTCGCTTAAAAAAACTTTTCGAGGACAGAATTGATTATGGCTACCGATTTTTGGGTTATTTTTCAAATAAAAGCAAATCACCAGAAGTTTCAGGAAATTTAGAAGAATTAAAAACATTCGTGCTTAATAATAAAGTCGACGAAATATACAGTTCATTAGAAGAAATGACAAATGATCAAACCATTAACATGGTTGAATTTGCCGATTCAAATAAAATAAACATTAAATTTATTCCTGGATCTAAAGAGATCTTTTCTAAGAATTTAAAGATAAATTATTTAGAAATGTTCCCGGTTTTAACTATGCAAAAAACCATTTTGCACGAACCCTCAATCAAAACCATTAAAAGAACCTTCGATATAGTATTTTCATTATTGGTAATTGTATTTCTGCTTTCTTGGATAGTACCAATCTTGACAATTTTAATCAAATTAGAATCAAAAGGGCCTGTATTTTTTAAGCAAGGCAGACCAGGATTAGAAGAATACGAATTTTTTTGTTACAAGTTTCGTTCGATGAAATTAAATGAAGATACCGAATCTGAAGCCTCAAAAAATGACCCAAGAGTTACGAAAACTGGAAAATTTATGAGAAAAACCAGTATGGACGAGTTGCCACAATTTATTAACGTGTTGTTTGGCGACATGTCGGTTGTTGGACCAAGACCGCACCTATGGTCCCAAAATAAAT
This sequence comes from uncultured Bacteroidota bacterium, assembly GCA_903819815.1. Classification (GTDB taxonomy): domain Bacteria; phylum Bacteroidota; class Bacteroidia; order Flavobacteriales; family Flavobacteriaceae; genus Flavobacterium. The sequence continues at coordinate 2,161 of CAIJFC010000206.1, read as the reverse complement.
CATACGGAAATAAAATAAAAAAATACATGGTGCGCCATTATGTAAAACCAGGAATCACAGGATTAGCTCAAGTAAAAGGATTTAGAGGTGAAATAGAATCGGATGACGACATGATCAACCGAATTAAATTTGACGTTTTCTACATTGATAACTGGTCCCTAATATTAGATATTAAAATTATTATCCAAACAGTTATCAATATCATTAAAGGAGAAAAAAAGGCCTATTAAACCTTTATTTTTTTAAATTTCATCTAGTTTAAAAAATTAATTTGATTCCTCTGTATTTTTTTGAGTTTTAATGCCAATTTAAACTCAAAAGAATTTATTTTTGCACCACACAACAATCACAACAAAATGACTATTTTATTACTAGGTTCAGGAGGAAGAGAGCATGCACTAGCATGGAAAATGCTTCAAAGCAATAAGTGCACGAAATTATTTGTAGCACCTGGAAACGCTGGAACAGGAAGCATTGCTTTCAATGTGAACTTAAAAATCACCGATTTCGAAGCGATTAAATCATTTGCCCTGAGCGAACAAGTAGAAATGGTTGTGGTAGGCCCTGAAGATCCATTGGTAAAAGGGATTTTCGATTTTTTTCAAAACGATTCCGATTTAAAACACATTCCCGTTATTGGACCTTCTAAAAAAGGGGCGCAACTGGAAGGAAGTAAAGAATTTGCCAAAAAATTTCTTGTAAAACACAATATTCCTACAGCCGGTTACGACAGTTTTACAAAGGAAACCGCGGAAAAAGGGTGTGTGTTTTTAGAGACACTTCAACCGCCCTACGTACTGAAAGCAGATGGATTAGCCGCCGGAAAAGGCGTTTTGATTATTAATGATTTAGCTGAAGCCAAACAGGAATTGAGAAACATGCTAGTGGATGCAAAATTTGGCGAGGCAAGTTCAAAAGTAGTAATTGAAGAATTTTTAGACGGTATAGAATTAAGCTGTTTTGTATTAACGGATGGCGTAAACTATAAAATTTTACCCACAGCAAAAGATTATAAACGAATTGGGGAAGGCGATACCGGATTAAATACCGGCGGTATGGGAGCCGTATCACCAGTTCCTTTTGCAGACGCTATTTTACTAGAAAAAATCGAAAATCGAATTGTAAAACCGACTATTGAAGGTTTAAAAAAAGACAATATTCAATACAAAGGCTTTGTTTTTATAGGATTAATTAACGTGAAAGGGGAGCCAATTGTAATTGAATACAATGTAAGAATGGGTGATCCCGAAACGGAAGTGGTAATTCCAAGGTTGCAATCGGATTTAGTAGAATTGTTTCAGGCGGTTGCCAATGAAAAACTGAACGAAATCAATTTGGAGGTAACCGATAAAAGCGCAGCAACTATTATGGTAGTTTCTGGAGGATATCCGGAAGAATATGTAAATGGGAAAGTGATATCAGGAATAGAAAACGTTACCGATTCTATCGTTTTTCACGCAGGAACAAAGAAAGATAACGAGACCATTATTACGAACGGCGGAAGGGTTTTGGCAGTGACTTCGTTAGGGGATAATTTTGAAGAAGCCATAAAAAAATCGTATCAAAACATAGAAAAACTAGATTTCGATACGATGTATTATAGAAAAGATATCGGTTTCGACCTTTAATTAAAGAAAGAATGAGCCGTAGTATCTTGATTTTCTTCGTTGTTGGCTTTGTGTAATTGCAATTGTTTTATCCAATAAATCATTGCGGCTAGGCAAATAAACACGAAACCCCAATTGATAATATTGGCTGCAAACCAATTTTCTAATTCTAATTCTCTTAAATAATTTTGTGGAATGAAAAAAAAGTTTTCAAATAACCATTGTATTCCTTCAAAAAATGCTTTCATCTTAGTTCAAGTATTATATTTACATTTGCAAAAGTATAAAATATCCTTATGATTACAAGTCTTTTTAAGAAATCAACACCAATAAATTTTGCATTTGTTTTTTTAATGCTATTATTTTTCTTTTTAACTACTCAATTTCATCAAGTTGGAACCGTTTTCTCATTTGGTTTGATGGCTAAAAAAACGATTTTGTTCATTACAATTTTCGCTTGTTTTTTCACTGGTAATTTTATCATTAAAAAGAACGGATTGAGCAAAGACAGTTCGTTTATGATATTATTTTATTTATTATTGTTGCTTTTCTTT
>CAIJFC010000205.1 GCA_903819815.1 uncultured Bacteroidota bacterium | reverse complement strand
TGGTCATCCTGGTCCAATGACGTCAGATTATCATCACCACCAAAATCCTTCGGCCTTTAATATAGAAACAGTACCTTCATCCTCAATATGTAATGTGTATTTAGCCGATGGTCTTTATGTTCCAAACGCTGCTACACACGGGCCACTTATTGGTTTTGCAGCCGATGGATTTCCAATATACGGGGCTTATGGATATACCAATCCATTAGATGCTACAAGTCCTATAAAGAGAATCACGCCTAGTTATCGATTAAGAAATATTACGGCAAGAACTACATTGCTTGATGGAACTGCTGCTGTAGGACCATCTCTAACAGAAATGGTTCAAATTATGGGTCCAGGTCAACCACAAATTCAAGCAATATTGGGGGCTTATTTAGAAGATTTTGAATATGTTGCTGGTTTAGGTGATTTAGATGAAAATAATGGAAGATTTTGTAAAACTCCCGAATATCCAAACGGTATCTATTGTTATTTTGCGACTATTGATGCCAATAACAAACCTGTATATCCGTATCTTTTAGGAAAATATTATCATGGTACAGTCCAAGCTAATTTACATGCAACTATAAGTGAAACCGTAACAACTTATAATGCTTCATTAGCTGTTTCAGGTAATAATTTAGAATATATTGGCTTGTCCTTATTTCCGAATCCTTCTGGCGAAATGGTAGTTGTTCAATCGTACTCACCAATTGTTAATGATTTAAAAATTGAATTGTTTGATATTAATGGGAAATTAATTTTAGAAGATTCTTTAAAACAAGGAAGCACAATGTGTTATCTTAATATAGAAACTGTTTATTCTGGGATTTATTTTGTAAAAATATCAGACAATAAAGACTCGATTACTAAAAAAGTTGTTATTTCGCATTAGGTTTGTTTTAAAATAATAAGTCCTATTTTATTTTTAATCAAACCAATATTAATCAAATAATTTCAAAAATTAGTTGGAATTAAAATATTTAAGATGAAAAAAATAACTTTACTACTATTGTTTATTGCTTTTTCTGCTGTTGCCCAAAACAACCCAGAAATTGCCAAAAGCGCTGCCAAAATTGAAATGCTATTTCCTGAAGGAAAATCCAAAGCTTTAATTTTGAGTTATGATGATGGCGCAAAACAAGACCGACAATTGGTAGCACTAATGAATAAATACCATCTTGTTGGGACGTTTCATTTGAATTCTAATAAATTAGGAACCAATAACTATTTCGACTATTTGAATAAACAGGAAATAAAAGATTTGTTTAAAGGACATGAAGTTTCTGTTCATTCGGCCAATCATCCCAATTTGCCGGATATCTCTAAAATAGATGTTATTTATGAAATTTTAGAAGATAGAAAAGAATTAGAACGATTGGTGGGATATCCCGTGAGAGGAATGGCTTATCCTTTCGGTAATACAAATGAAAATGTAATTGATGCTATTAAAGGATTGGGAATTGAATACGCAAGAACAGTAGGGGATTCCTATACTTTTGAAATTCCGAAAGATTTTTTGCAATGGCATCCAACAATGCATCAATTTAGTAAAGCCTATTGGGAACCCAACCAGCCGGAAAAAGATAAAAAAGAACTAATACTTTTTTATAAAACTATTGATGATTTTCTGCAAACTAAAGAAGTCGCTTTGTTTGATATTTGGGGACACAGTTGGGAAATGGGAACCGACCAAAACAAATGGGATGATACCGAAAAATTCTTTAAATTGTTGGCAAATAATCAGGATATATATTATGCTAAGCAAATTGATTTAGTTGATTATATCATTGCTTTTAGAAATCTAAAATTCGCTGTGGATAAAAATAGTGTTACCAATACAAGCGCCATCAATGTTTATATAAAAATCAATACTAAAATTTTTAAAGTAGAAGCAGGAAACACAATTACTTTAGATTTTTAGTATTTTAAAAATCATAACAATTCAAGGCTAATCTGTTATTTTTTTATACTTTTGAATACGTTTTAAAAACTTCAAAAATGAATTTCGACAGAAAGAATTTACCCGATGCTATTTTATTAGATTTATACAAAAAACTACTAAAACCAAGACTTATCGAGGAAAAAATGCTGAAACTAATCCGTCAAGGAAAAGTGTCAAAATGGTTTTCTGGAATTGGTCAAGAAGCAATTTCTGTTGGAATAACCGCTGTTTTAGACAAAGACGAATACATTTTGCCAATGCACCGAAACTTAGGTGTTTTTACAGGAAGAGAAATCCCGTTGTATCGTTTGTTTTCACAATGGCAAGGGAAAGCAAATGGTTTTACAAAAGGCCGCGACCGAAGCTTTCACTTTGGAACACAAGAATATCATATTATTGGAATGATTTCGCATTTGGGTCCGCAATTAGGCGTCGCAGATGGAATTGCACTAGCTAATAAATTAAAGAAAAACGGAAAGATAACCGCTGTGTTTACTGGAGAAGGAGCAACCTCGGAAGGCGATTTTCACGAAGCGTTAAATATTGCTTCTGTTTGGGAATTACCTGTTTTG
>CAIJFC010000204.1 GCA_903819815.1 uncultured Bacteroidota bacterium | reverse complement strand
TGAGGCCTATGATATTTTTGCTTGTAATGGAATTTTATTCAACCATGAATCACCAAGAAGAGGAGAAACATTTGTAACTAGAAAAATTACCATGGCAACAGCAGCCATAGCTTTAGGAAAGCAGGATTGCTTGTATTTAGGGAATCTAAATTCACAAAGAGACTGGGGTCATGCTAAAGATTATGTTGAAGCCATGTGGCGAATTTTGCAACAAGAGGTTGCTGAAGATTATGTTATTGCAACTGGTATAACAACCTACATTCGTGATTTTGTGCGTTTTGCTTTTGCAGAAGTGGGTATAGAATTAACATTTGAAGGAGAAAATGAAAATGAGATTGGTAGAATAAAAGCATGTACAAATCCTAATTATCAATTAGAGATTGGAAAAGTTGTCGTGCGTGTTGATCCTCAATATTATCGTCCAACAGAAGTGGATTTATTAATTGGAGATCCTACAAAATCCAAAACCCAATTGGGGTGGGTGCCACAATATGATTTAGCCGGCTTAGTAAAAGAAATGGTAGCAAGTGACTTGGAGCTGATGAAGAAGTTGTAAGTATAGGGCGAGAAAAAAGGAAATAGGCCAAAAACGTTAATCGATAAACGTTGGTCGCTATTCGTTCTCAATAAACAAATAACCGAATAACCAAATCAACTTTTTTTATAAAAGAGAGGAATAAATATAAGCCAAAAAATCAATTTCATGGAACTAACCCAATTACAATCCAATATTCACATAATAAGAGGAGAAAAAATAATATTTGATTTTGATTTAGCGAAACTTTACGAAGTAGAAACTAAAGTTTTAAATCAAGCAGTAAAAAGGAACAGCCTACGATTTCCTTTAGATTTTATGTTCCAAATTACTGCAGATGAATTAGAATCTAACTGGTCACAATTTGTGACTAGTTCAAATAAGCATAGAGGAAAAAAATATTTACCTTTTGCATTTACCGAACAAGGGGTGGCAATGCTAAGCTCTATTTTACGATCTGATAAAGCAGCAATTGTTAACATTGCAATTATGCGGACTTTTGTAGAAATTAGAAAAGCGATTGGTTTGCAAAGTGAAGTTTCACAGCAAATTCGAGAATTGAAAAATAATCTAGAAGAAAGATTAGGAGAGCATGATATTCAATTAATGGAAATATACGCTGCTATGGAGCAGTTTTTAGAAGAAAGTGCTCAAAAAAAGGAATTCGATAATAGAAAAAAATTAGGTTATTAGTAAATTTTAGGTTGAGGAAGTTGTAGGTAAAGCCCAGGAAAAAGAAAATAGGCCAAAAACGTTGGTCGATGATCGTTGGTCGCTATTCGTTCTCCATAAACTAATAACCGAATAACCAAATCAACTTTTTTTATAAAAGAGAGGAATAAATATAAGCCAAAAAATCAATTTCATGGAACTAACCCAATTACAATCCAAAATTCACATAATAAGAGGAGAAAAAATCATATTTGATTTTGATTTAGCGACACTTTACGAAGTTGAAACAAGGATGTTAAAACAATCTGTCAGAAGAAATGAATATCGATTTCCATTTGATTTTATGTTTAAGCTTACAGAAGTTGAATGGAAAGAGGTTATCACAAATTGTGATAACCTTCCAGAATCAATAAAATATAGCCCACAAACTCCTTTTGCATTTTCAGAGCAAGGAGTTGCAATGCTAAGTAGTATATTAAAGTCAAAAAAAGCGGTAGAAACTAACATCGCAATAATGCGGACTTTTGTAGAAATTAGAAAAGCAATTAGTTTGCAAAGTGAACTTTCACTACAAATTCGAGAATTGAAAAATAATCTAGAAGAAAGATTGGGAGAACATGATATTCAATTAATGGAAATCTACGCTGCTATGGAGCAGTTTTTAGAAGAAAGTGCTCAAAAAAAGGAATTCGACAATAGAAAAAAATTAGGTTATTAGTAAATTTTAGATTGATGAAGTTTTAGGTAAAGGGCGAGAAAAAAGATAATAGACAGAAACCGTTATCCGCGAATCGTTAAAGCACCATCGAACAACGATTACCAAATAACCAAATTATCGAATTAACTTTTACGTTGACCGAATAACAACAAACGTTGACCGCTAAATGTTAACCGTTAACCACTTCTCTACAGCGCCCTCATAGAATTAGCGATAGAAAACAACGAAGAAAAGAACGGCAGTGACCATCACAGCAAGGAGGCACGACGC
>CAIJFC010000203.1 GCA_903819815.1 uncultured Bacteroidota bacterium | reverse complement strand
TTTATGTTTTGGTAATCTCTATCCTTATCGAAATAGAATGTTGCACTTACTAAAAGAAAACGAAATAAATATCACTATGTTTGGTCACAAGGCCAAATATTTTGATGGCTTTCTGAATAGTAATTACCAGAATCGTGGAATTTATGGAGAAGAAAAAGCTAAAATACTCAATGGTGCTAAAATTGTTTTCAACAATTTTCATTATGCCGAAATTGAGTCAGTAAATAACAAGTTTTTTGAAATTAGTGGTTCTGGAGCTTTTCAGATTTGTGATTATAAACCCATATTAAAAGATTTACTGCCAATTGACCCTAAATTAATCAGTTTTGAAACTATCGATGAAGCAAAAAAATTGATTAAATTTTATTTAGATAAACCAGAAAAAAGATTTGAATTAAGAGATACCTTAATGTCACATTTTAAAGAAAATTATACTTACAAGCAGCTCGTAAAAAATATTTTGAATTAAACAATGAATTTTAAACTGTCTTATAAATTCTATTTATTGATTAAATCTATCATCTGGATATGGTATGCTTTTTTCTTTCTAACTGTTGTAAATGGCAATAATGATAAAGAGGTTAAATACGGAGTTTTTTTGTGTGCTGTATTAATTCAAATGACATTGATTACCTTTATAAATCATTGGTATAAAAACAAAAGACCAAGGCTTCTAGATTGGTTTCGTTTAACCACATTTTTTGTAATTATTTTTAATTTTTTAGTATTGATAAAAGACTTAAGACATCAAAATAATTTTTTTGGATTTATTATTAAATCGGAATTTATTTTGCCTACGCTGTTTGTTATATTAATTGGACTTTTAGGTTTAAAAGTAAGTGAGGCTGTGTATCCTTATTTAAAACCAAGGTCGCTAAAATCGTTGCACAGCATTAAGATTTACGAAATTAAAAATATATTATTTTTTTACTTCTTCGCCCTAGCTCTTGCCTCTATCCAAATATTTTTGATGCTAACAGGTGAAGTAGGATTTGGCACTTTTCAAGAAAATACTACTTCAGATTATTCCTTTTTATTTCAAATAGTATTCATTCTATCTAATTTAGTATTGTCTTTATTTGCAATTTTTAAATACTTATATCCTAATAAAAAAAAGGCGTATAATTTAGTTTTCATAACCTATTTTTTAATTCAAATTGTATACGGATTCCTTTCTGGAATGAAAGAATCTATAATAACACCTTTCATTATTTTATTAATACCTTATTTGTTTAGTGGTAGAAAAATATCGAAAATGTATTTAATTTTGGTTTTTTTTTCATTTATAATTTTATATCCCATAAATAATAATTATAGAGAAATACTAATTGATTTTCCAAATATCAAAAAACAAGAAGCGCTTGGGATTGCACTTGCAAAGACAGCGGAATTTAGTTTATCAGAAAATGCAAACAATGGTTCTGAAAGCTATTCAAACAGACTTTCTCTTTTTCCATATCTTGTTTATTCTGTTGAAAAAGAATCAGAATGGAGTTATTATAAAAATTTAAACAGATATATATATATATGCCGGTTTCTTGGATAATTCCTAGATTTATGCTTCCTGAAAAGCCAAAGTCAGAAACAGGAGCTGTATTGAATGAAATAATTGTTGGAGTTAATACAAATTCTGTAAC
>CAIJFC010000202.1 GCA_903819815.1 uncultured Bacteroidota bacterium | reverse complement strand
CGTCGCTAATAGCTCTATCGCCAAGGTTGTCAAAAAAGGAACCTGAACCGTATTTGATGTCGAATTTGGTTCGATCTACTTTCAAGGCTGCAGCTGCAGTATTTCCGACAACTGTTAGTTCGAAAGTAATTGGGTTTGTTTTTTCTTTGATGCTCAAGTCGGCAGTAACCGTATAGCTATTTTTTCCGCTGGCTACTACTTTTTTGAAAACGATTTTAGAGGTCTGAAATTTTTCTGTCCCGAAGAAATCTTCTGATTTCAAGTGTCCTTCTATTTTTTCTTTTCCTTCTCCGGCTTTTAAATCGGTACAAACTAGTGATGTCATATCAACAGTTACGGTTCCGCCAGTAAGTTTTTTACCTGTAAATACTAGGTTTCCTTCTTTAACATTGATGGTGCCACCATGTTGTCCGGTTACTTTTTTTCCTATCCAAGTGATTTTGCTTGTTGCAGCGTCAATTTTTTTGGTTTGTGCGTTTGAAACAGTGGTTCCAAGAACTACTAATAATGCAATTACAATTGTTTTTAAATTTTTCATATTAATTAAATTTGTTTTAGGGTTATTTTTAAAGTGTAATAAATAATTCTTCGTTTGATTTTCTAACTTTTTTGTAATGTTGGGTATCATCGGCTTCATGACGGTATCCGATGGTTGCAACAACTGAAGCGTTCAATCCTTTTTCGTTTAAACCCAATACTTCGTTGAATCCTTTTGGGTTAAAACCTTCCATTGGTGTAACGTCAATTTTTAATTCAGCAGCTGCGTTTAACAAGTTTCCTAAAGCCAGGTAGGTTTGTTTTGAAGTCCAAATATTTCTAACTTCTTCTGGAAGCGAGGTGATATTTCCTTTCATATAATCGCCAAAACCAGCAAGACCTTCAGCGGGAATTCCTCTTGTTTCACCAATGTTTTTTAAATAAGCATCAATTTCTGTCACTCCAACATTTAGTTTGTTAGCAAAAACAATTACGTGTGATGCATCTGTAATTTGGCTTTGACCGTAAGCCAATGGTTTTAATTTTTCCTTGATTTCTGCATTTTCGATAATGAAAACCGTGTAAGGTTGCAATCCATAAGAAGAGGTGCTCAATCGGATGGCTTCTTTTAACGTATTTAAATCGGCTGTAGAAACTTTTTTGGAGGGATCAAATTTTTTTGTAGCGTATCTCCAGTTTTGATTTTCAATAAATTGACTCATTTTTTTAATTTTTTGTTAGTACTTATTTTTGGGTTATAAATTTCTGAATTTTTCAAGAAGAAGATTCAATTTTGCTAGTTCTTCTGGCGATAAATTATTAGAAAAAGAATTTTCGTATTGGATAACTTTTGGATCCAATTGGTCTAATAAATCAAGGCCTTTTTGCGTAATTTGAACTTCAATTTTTCGTCTGTTGTCAGGGCAAACTTCTCGCGTTACCAAGTTTTTTAGAAGTAATTTATCAACAAGTCGCGTAGTATTACTTGTTTTCGCGACCATTCGTTCTTGTATCACACACATATTTGCTGGTTTCCCTTTTTGGCCTCTCAAAATCCGTAAAACATTAAATTGTTCGTTTGAAATATCAAAAGGTTTTAGCAATTCGTTGAATTTATCGGCGATGGTATTTTGTGTGTACAAAATATTTAATACCGTTTTCTTCGAAATGGTTATGGGTGAATTTGGTTTGATAAAATCTTCTAGTGTCATAATTGTAGTTACAATTGTTGTCGGTACAAATGTAAGATTATTTTATTTGTATATACAAACAAATAAGTATTTATATTTTTATAATAATTGAAATAGGGGATAATTTCGACGAAATGCTTTTTTTAGACTTTTATTTTACCGAATTTTGACTATTACAAAATAATAATAAAATGAATGTATCGCAACAAGAATGGGTTTCACGTTTGAACGAAGACAATAACGCCGTAGTTTTGGATGTTAGAACCGATGACGAATGCGCCGAAGGAATAATTCCAAATGCCATAAATATTGATATCTATAAAGGTCAAGGATTTATTTATATGTTGGACGAATTGGATAAATCCAAAAACTATTATGTTTATTGCAAAGCGGGTGGCCGAAGCGAAAAAGCTTGCGCGGTAATGAATCAAATGGGTTTTGAAACGACTTATAATTTAATGGGTGGTTTTATGGAATGGAATGGCGATGTGATTATTCCGGAATAATTTTTATTAATTAAAAAAATATAGATTATGAAAACGTTTATTTATCTTTTGCTTTTTGGATTTTTCCCATTGACTTTTTGCCAGGCTCAGAAGGTTTTTTCAGTCGATTATGAAAACCAAGCCGATGTTAAAGTTTTTGTTGTTTCCTATGAAAATCAAGCCGATTTGAAGGTTTATAAAGTGAAATACGAAAATCAAGCGGGTCAAAACGATGGAAAATGGTTTTTTACAACCTATTCCAATCTGTCAAAAAAGAAAATCTATTTTGTAAAATATGAAAACCAAGCCGATTTGAAAATCTTTTTTGTAGACTACGAAAACCAAGCCGGTTGGCGAACGAATTCAAAACAGCATTTGATGTATTGATAATAACAAAAAACCCTGTAATTGTTGATTACAGGGTTTTTTTTGTGGAGATAGAAGATTTATCTTCGAACTTTTGAAACTAAAATCTTTTTCAAAAAAAGGAAACTGTATTTGGTTATCGATTATTTTGTTTTAAAAACTAACTTGCCT
>CAIJFC010000201.1 GCA_903819815.1 uncultured Bacteroidota bacterium | reverse complement strand
TGCTTTTTATATATAAAGTTTTCAAGAATTATAAGTTTTTTAATGCTAATTTGATGATGTTTTCTACAGTAGCTTCTGGATTCTCTTTTACAATTTTTTCAACCACACGTTCGCTAGATTTTCTAACAAATCCCAAAACCTCTAAAGCAGATAACGCTTCATCTTTATTTGTATTGTTTTGAATCATAGAAACTTCATCTAAATCATACAATTTTAACACTTTTTCCTTTAAATCTAATATTACTCTTTGTGCTGTTTTACTTCCAATGCCTTTAATTTTTTGTATTGTAACAACGTCTGCTGAAGCAATTGCTTGAATAATTTGTTTTGGTTCTAATGAAGAAAGCATTGTTCTGGCAATACTCGCACCAATTCCCGAAACGGAAAGCAACATTTTGAAAATCTCTCGTTCTGATTTTTCTACAAATCCAAAAAGGGTATGAGAATCTTCTTTTATTTGAAGGTAGGTGAACAGTTTTATAGCGTCCGAATTTGGCAGAAGAGAATAGGTGTGTAATGAAATGTTTACATGGTAACCCACCCCATTACAATCTATAATGACTTCCGTTGGATTTTTCTCTACTAATTTTCCTTGTAAGTGTGCTATCATTTTTTTTAAGTAATTTCCAAATATAAGAAAAATCTTCTATACTATTTTAGCTATTTTTTTATTATACTCAGGTGATTTACTGCTATTTACTTAGTTCTATTTCTCTTTTCTTTTTCTTGAGCATCAACTACTGCTACAGCAACCATATTTACCATTTCTTCCACACTTGCACCCAATTGAAAAATGTGTACCGGCTTGTCCATTCCCAACATAATTGGCCCTATAGAATCTACTTTGTACAATTCTTTTAACAATTTATAGGTGATGTTTGCCGATTCTAAATTTGGAAATATCAAAGTATTTACTTTTTTACCCGCTAATTTAGAAAAAGGAAATTTGTTTTTTAGCATTTCCGAATTTAAAGCAAAATCAGCTTGAATTTCACCGTCTACTTGAAGCTCAGGATGGTTATCATGAAGGAATTTCACAGCATCTCTCACTTTATTGGTGCTCGGATTATTGGAAGATCCAAAATTTGAAAATGATATCATGGCAATCACGGGTTCCATTCCAAACATTCGTACCGTTTTAGCAGTCATCAAAGCGATTTTTGCTAAATCATCAGCAGTTGGGTTTGGATTAATCGCGGTATCCGATAAAAACATCGGACCACGATTGGTCATCATCATATTGGTAGTAGCAACTAATGAAATCCCAGGGGCTTTGTCAATTAATTGTAAAATTGGTTTTATTATGGAGGCATAGCTTCTAGAATGTCCTGATACCATAGCGTCAGCATGACCTTGATTGACCATCATTGCGGCAAAATAATTTCGTTCCCGCATCCATTTTTGGGAATCTAAAAGGGAAATTCCACGTCTTTGTCTCGAATTCCAGAAAATTTCAGCATATTCATTTCTTCTTTTATCTTCCTCTTTCGTTTTTGGATCATAGATGGGAACTTCGGCAAAGAAACCAATTTCCTCTTTTAATTCTAAAATAATCTCTTTATTTCCTAATAAAATTGGAAAGGCAATATTGTCTTCAAATGCTATTTGTGCTGCTTTTAAAACATCCAAATGATCTGCTTCCGCAAATACTACTCGCTTTGGATCGGTTTTAGCTCTATTGGCAAGTAGACGAACCATTTTGTTGTCAGATCCCAATCGATCCAATAATTCTTCTTCGTATTTCTGCCAATCTAAAATTGGATTTAAAGCCACTCCCGATTCCATCGCAGCTCTTGCTACCGCTGGCGCAACTGTAGTTATTAATCTAGGGTCAAATGGTTTTGGGATGATGTAATCTCGCCCAAATATCAATTTTGTTTCTCCGTAGGCAATATTTACTTGCTCAGGAACCGACTCTTTTGCCAATGCAGCCAATGCTTTAACAGCTGCCATTTTCATGGCTTCATTTATTTTAGTAGCACGAACATCCAAGGCGCCTCTAAAAATATATGGGAATCCAAGTACGTTATTTACCTGGTTTGGGTTGTCGGATCTACCTGTTGCCATGATAATGTCGTCTCTGGTAGAAATCGCTAAATGATAATCGATCTCAGGAATCGGATTTGCCATTGCAAAAACAATTGGATCTTTTGCCATTCCAAGTAACATTTCTGGCGACAATATATTTCCTGCCGAAAGTCCTAAAAATACATCGGCACCAGAAAGCGCCTCTTTTAGTGTCGTATTTTTGGAGCCGTGAGAATACCTTTTTTGTAACTCTGACAAGTCCGTTCTATCGCTTGATAAAACACCCTCTTTGTCAAACATGATAATGTTTTCAGGTTTCACCCCCAATAAAATATATAAATTGGCACAAGCTAGCGCTGCAGAACCAGCTCCTGAAACAACAATTTTTACCTTGTCAATTTTTTTCTTGGCTAATTCTAATGCGTTTAATAATGCCGCTGAAGATATAATTGCCGTTCCATGTTGGTCATCGTGCATCACAGGAATGTTCAATTCTTCAACCAAGCGTCTTTCAATTTCAAAAGATTCAGGAGCTTTAATATCTTCTAAATTTATTCCTCCGAAAGTAGGCGCGATGTTTTTTACCGTTGCTACAAATGCATCAATGTCTTTGGTATCCACTTCAATATCGAAAACATCAATGTCGGCAAATATTTTAAACAGTAATGCTTTTCCTTCCATTACGGGTTTTGAGGCTTCCGGACCGATGTCTCCCAATCCTAAAACAGCGGTTCCATTAGTAATTACAGCTACTAAATTTCCTTTTGAGGTATATTTATATACGTTGTTGACGTCTTTGGCGATTTCTAAACAAGGTTCAGCTACTCCTGGCGAATAGGCTAAAGATAGATCTCTTTGAGTAGCATATTTTTTGGTAGGAACCACTTGAATTTTTCCAGGTGTTGGTTTTGCGTGATATAATAGGGCTTCTCTTCTTTTATTGTAATTATCCATTTTCAATGTTGGTTTTTCAAGACAAAGATAAAAGTTAGAATTGAATTACAACCTCTTTACAGCGTTTAGTTTTATTAAAATTCAGCAAAATAATGGTTGAATTGACAATTTATAACTCCAAAAAAGTTTACTTAATAAAGTTGATATTGCGTTTTAAACCTTCGAATTTGGTTCTTTTGACTGCGGAATTTTTGAATACAGTTTTAAAAGTTTCTTCTGTAATTTCTTCCCAGTCTTTTTTTGACATGGAAAGCAACTCAGGATTTGGATTAAAAAGCGGTTCGTTATGGGGTTTTGAAAATTTGTTCCAAGGGCATACGTCCTGACAAATATCACAGCCAAAAGCCCAATCATCCAATTTTCCTTTCATTTCAGGGGGAATGTTTTCTTTGAGTTCGATGGTGAAATAAGAAATGCATTTACTGCCATCAACAATATAGGGAGCAACGATTGCTTCAGTTGGACACGCATCAATACAAGCGGTACAGGTTCCACAATGATCGGTAGTTGCATAATCGTATTCCAATTCTAAATCAATTATTAGTTCCGCAATAAAATAAAAAGAACCAACTTGCTGGGTCAATAAATTACTGTTTTTTCCAATCCACCCCAAGCCACTTTTGGCTGCCCATGCTTTATCCAAAATTGGTGCTGAATCTACAAAAGCACGACCGTCAACGGCTCCTATATTTTGTTGAATTGAGAATAACAATTCCTTCAGTTTTTCTTTGATAACCGAATGATAATCTTGTCCGTAAGCGTATTTGGAAATTTTGTAGCTCTCTTGATTTTGAAATTCCGATGGGTAATAATTCAATAACAGTGAAACTACACTTTTGGCTCCATCAACTAATAAAGTTGGATTGAGGCGTTTGTCAAAATTGTTTTCCATGTAGGACATTTGTCCGTGTTGGTTTTTATTCAACCAATTTTCCAATCTTGATGCTTCTTGTTCTAAAAACCCAGCTTTGGATATGCCACAAGACAAAAACCCGAGGCGCTTGGCTTCGGATTTGATGAATAAAGAATATTTTGATTTTGCTTCTATAAGTTGAAATTTATTAAAAGAGCCCTCCTTGGATATTGCCTTTAATTTTTCCCAAGTGTTTATAGGCTTTTTCGGTAACTTCTCTTCCTCTCGGTGTTCTCATTATGAAACCTTCTTGAATTAGAAAGGGTTCGTAT
>CAIJFC010000200.1 GCA_903819815.1 uncultured Bacteroidota bacterium | reverse complement strand
ATAGGTAAATCCTGTGGTGGCTTCTGGCCATGGTTTGGTTACTTTCATTACTGTAAACCCTTTGTAATGATACAATTCAAGTCCGTTAGCATACTTTACGCTATTGGCTACAGCCGAAATTTTAGTTTTCTCGTTGGCATTGTTTTGTTTGCATCCAAAAAGGAATAGCAGTGACAAAATTGCTAAGGAGTATAAAAAATTGGGTTTCATAGAGTAATTTGAATTGTGGTACAAATGTAAAAGTTATGTTTGTTTTATTTACTGAAATCTAAAATAATATTAAAATAACGGAATCAAAACCCTATATTTGCAGCGTATTAAGGTTGCTGTTTTAAATTTTAAAATAGCATTAAAAGGGAAACAGGTGAATGAATTTAATCATAAATCCTGTGCTGTTCCCGCAACTGTAAGCTAATCAGCTTGTTGTTATCTACAAAACCACTGTTGAGTTGTGGATTTTGAATATAGAGTTTCGATTATTTCAATCTTAATTCTTCAATCAAAAATCTTAAATAAAATGGGAAGGTCAACAACAAGACGCAAGCCAGGAGACCTGCCTATTACGTCGAGTATCAAACTTTCGGGAAAAAAGGTTTGGGTATGGTAAATTCTATACTTTTCTCCCCACTTTATTAAAATTATTATTAACGTAAAATGAACAAAAAAATGATTCGCTTCAGTGCGTTCACATTGCTATTTGCTATGAACACTTATGCACAAGAACCAACACCAAAACAACTCGATGAAGTTGTAATTTCCGACTCAAAATTTGCTTTAGCGAGAGAAAAATCAGGAAAGGTAATTGTGAAAATTACCGCTAATGAATTAGAAAAAAACCCAGGACAATCTATTGCTTCTATTTTAAGTACAGTTGTAGGAGTAGAAATTAACGGAAATCAGAGTAGCGCCGGTAAAAATCTTGGAACTTATATTCGTGGTGGCCGAAACCGTCAAACGCTTATTATTATTGATGGAATTCCTGTAACCGATGCTTCTGGAGTGAATTTAGAATACGATTTACGGTATATTTCTGCTGAACAAGTCGAAAGTATTGAAGTGATGAAAGGCGCTGCGAGTACCCTTTATGGTTCTGGTGCTGCGACAGGAGTAATCAATATTACATTGAAAAAAGCCAGTAAAAAGGAATTAACAGGAAATACTTATTTTAGTTTAGGAACACAAACTACAGCCGACAATGTGAATTACCGCCCTCAAGATTTTAATCAAGGGATAAGTTTGAATGGAACTATTGGAAATGTAAATTATTTAGCGATGTTTAATAGCATTGAAACCAAAGGGATTTCTGAAGCGCAAGGCATGGATTTTGAACCCGATCAATTATCAAAGATTTCCGCTTTAATGAAAATTGGCTTTAAGCCAAATACCAAATTCTCGTTTGATTTCTTTACCAATTTTGATAAGATTAAAAACAACTACGATGGCTTTTATGATAATTTCACTTCTGCAGATACACCTTTAAACGTTGCCAAAACACAGCAATTCCGATTTGGATTTTCTCCTAAATACAAATATAAAAATGGAGAATTGGTATTTAATTCGGGTTTTTCAATGAACGAAAGAAACTATACTTCGTTGAACACTTGGTCGAATTCGATTGATTATAGTGGTTATAATTCCAAGTCATTAAATTTAGATGCGTTCAATAAATACAATTTTTCGAGTCGTTTTTTCTTGATTTTAGGAACCCAATTTCAATTCAATGAAATGGATTCACAAGCAGAATTAATAGTAAAGCAAAATGCAAAATCCAATTGGTTTGACACGTACATTACTACTGTTTACAACTCTGATTTTGGTTTGAATGTTAATGCTGGCGCTCGTTACGACAAACATTCTATTTATAACAACTACTCCGTATACAATTTTAATCCATCGTATTCATTATCCAAAATGGGTCTTAAACTAATTGGTTCCTATAGCACCGCCTATATTACACCGAGTTTGTACCAATTATTTTCACCTTATGGAAATTTAGCATTAACACCTGAGAAAAACAATACGGTTGAATTAGGGTTTGAAAAGGATTTTATAAATAAGAAAATCCAATTTAACACCGTTTGTTTTTACAGAGAAGAAAATAATTCAATTGGTTTTTACACCGACCCTGTAACTTTTGCGTCCAATTATGTAAATATTGACGGTAACTATAACGCTAAGGGAATAGAATCGATGTTATCCTATGATGCTACAAATAAATTAAAATTCAAAGCCAATTACACCTTTACAGAAGTAGAAGAACCCCTCAAAAGATTAATTCCAAAGCATAAGGCAAATGTTTCAATAGATTATGATTATTCCGAAAAGGCATATTTCAATTTATCTTATCAATATGTTGATTCCCGAAAAGATGTTTTTTTTGACGGAGGAACCTATGAAACTGTTCCAGTTCAATTGGGTTCGTATCAATTGGTAAACGCGATGATAAATTTCAAAATTATCAAAAACAGATTCAATTTATTCGCAAGTGCAAACAACATTTTAAATGCTAATTTCACCGAGAATATAGGTTATAGCACCCGCGGAAGAAATTTTAAAATTGGTTTGAATGTGATTTTTTAAAAATAGCAAAATATTTTAAAACCCCAATCTAATTGTTTAGGTTGGGGTTTTAGTTTTTAAAATCAGCTATTCATAAATTGCTATTGAAACTAACTTATATTTTAATTGACAACTCTAAATGTCCGCCTAAACCAAGTTCAACTATTTTTTGTAATGTTGAAAACCTTGCTTCTTTAACATTATTTTCTATCTTAGATATATAAGATTTGGTTGTACCCGCTTTTTGAGCCAATTCTTCTTGAGTTAATCCTTTTTGAAGTCTTGCTTCTTGAATCATTGCTCCAATTTTAAATATTTCAAAACCAGAATCCAATTCATCCCGTTTTGTAGTTCCAATTTTTCCGTAATGCTTGTCTTTAAATTCAGATAATGTGTAGCTATTAGTCTTCATTTTCATATTCTTTTTTGATTTTTAACGCCTTTTCAATTTCATTTTTTGGTGTCTTTTGAGTTTTCTTTTGGAAACCGTTCATTATTATTACGAGTTGTTCTTTATCAAAAAAATAAAAAATTCTAAATATATCGCTTCCTTGTTGAATTCTT
>CAIJFC010000199.1 GCA_903819815.1 uncultured Bacteroidota bacterium | reverse complement strand
TCCGGTGTAAGATCCTAAAAATAGGGAAGGAGCAAAATTTCCTCCGTTTCCACCACTACCAATTGTAATTCCTGTTGCAAATACTTTCAACAGCATCGTAGCGCCAACGAAAATTAATAACGCCCAGCTATTGTTTCTGAAATCGCTAAAGAGTGTATTTTCCAATAATTGCCCAGGGTCATTTTCTGATAAAGTCCGAATACTTTCATAACCTTCACCAAATAATGTTGGAAATACAAAAATGATAATTGCTAATAAAGACGCACCAAAAAAACCTTTTTTATAAGGACTTAACTTCAATCTTCCGAAGAAATGCTCTACTCGTTGAAAATTTCTTGAGTAATAAACCGCAATAAAACCGGTGAATATTCCAAGTAATATGTAATAAGGTGTAAAGTGATAATTAAACGATTGCTTTTGATCAAAATTCAATAAGATACTTTCGTCTAAAACCATTTCTGAAATTAAAGCTCCAGTTGCTGCGGAAATCATTATTGGCGTAAAAGCCGAAATACTCACATCGACTAAAAGCACTTCTATTGCAAATAAAACCCCTGCAATTGGGGCATTAAATGCCGCTGCAATTCCTGCCGCAACGCCACAACCTATTAATAAAGTTCGGTCTTTATAACTTAGTTTGTACCGCTGTGAATAATTAGAACCAAAGGCTGCACCTGTAATTACAATGGGGCTTTCTAACCCTGCAGAACCGCCTAAACCAACTGTTAATGAACTAGTTACTATTTGAGCATACATTTGTTTACTTGGAATAATACTCGATTTTTTGGCCACAGCATATAAAATCTGTGATGTTCCTTTTTCGATTGTTCCGCCTAGAAGTCGTTTTACAACAAATAGTGTCAATAGAATTCCTACAATTGGTAAAACACTATTAATGAAACTCAATTTTAAAATTCCGTTGATTTCTGTGGCAAATGAAAATACTGAATGCGCAAAACTCTTCAATACAATTACAGCTACCGCCGATGAGATTCCAACCAATACACTCGACATGAAAATGAACTGTTTTTCTGTCAGTTTTGATTGCGCCCAGCCCACAGCAGACTCCAATTTATATAAGATTCTTTTCAGCATTTTGTTTAGTAAGGTGCGAAATTACTTTTATTATATTGTTATATCAATTTTCTTATGGCTTCTTTTCTGCTCAACGGTTTCAAATCGGTGTTATTTACAAAATTCAGTACCAAACCCGGATTTACGCTTCCGTATTCTCTTAAAGCCCAGCCAATTGCCTTTTGGATAAAAAATTCTTTCGATTGGGAGTGTTTTACACATTCTGAAAATAGCAATTCGTAATTGGTTTTCTTTTTATAGCCCAATTGAAAAAGTATAGCACTTCGATTCAGCCACCTATTCTCGGAATTTGAAAAGCGTTCGATTACTTTTTCAGTTTCGTTTGGTAATTCAATTAAATATTGCCCCAATAGATATTTCGAAATAGTATCCACGCTGTCCCACCAAGAATTGGTTATCAAAAAGGTTTCTATCAATTTAACATCGTCTTTTTGATAGTTTTTTTTCAAATTTTTAATTAGAATTTCAATCCCGCAATAATGCAATTCACGAAATTCTTTTTTAAATAATGTCAAAGCGATTTCTCTATAATTCTGAGAAATTTCTTGTTCGTTTGACTTTAATAACTCGTGGAAAATCGCTCTTCTTTCATCCGTTTTTATACCATAAAATGAAAACAAGTTTTTCATGTACTTTTTCATTTGAAAGGCATTTTCATCGTTTCTTTTTTGGTCGAAAGTCGCTTCTAATTGGGAAATAAAACTCATTTTATTGTAAAAAAAATTGATTTACAAAGTAAGTAATTTTTTTAAAGAAAATGCTCGTAATTCTTCAAAGAAATCGGTAAAATGGTGTTCGAATTCCGAATAATAAAGTTTTAATTCGGTTACAGAATTTCGCATCATCGAAACGTTTTTGGTTCGTCGGTCCATTTGCGTAAGTATTTTTTCAATTCCCTCTATACTTTGATAGCTCATTAACCAGTTTTGCTCAATCATGTAAGGTTGCATCCTCTTTGCTTTTTCGGTTAAATGGTTTTCATAAGTGGTTAATGAAGTATAGAAATTTGACACAAAATTTTCAAGTGGTTCTTCGGAATAGAGATTCCAATTTTTAGCCAAAAAGTGATCAAAAAACACATCAACAATAACCCCAGAATAATGATGGTATTCCGAATGCAATCGTTTGGTGCATTTACGAAATAACGGATGTGCATCTGTAAAAGTATCTATGGCGCGGTGCAAAACAATCCCTTTTTGAATCTCGGAATTAAAAGCTAAGTATTGGTTTCCTCGAACTCCATCGGCCATAAAGTTGCCAATTTTTATCAAATCTGAGGATCCTGAAAGGTAAATGTGCGCTAGAAAATTCATTCCCCGAAAGTATGAATTTTATTCCAAATGAATCTGTTAACTACATCAAATTATTATATTTGCATAAATATTTTAATTATGACTTTAATAAAATCAATATCAGGAATTCGGGGTACAATTGGTGGAGTAGTAGGTGATAATTTAACGCCTGTTGATGCAGTGAAATTTGCTTCAGCCTACGGAACATTCCTTAAAAATAATAGCTATAAAGAAAAATTAACGGTGGTTGTAGGTCGCGATGCCAGAATTTCGGGCCCTATGATTCACAACTTAATTACCAATACCTTAATAGGATTGGGAATTGACATCATCGATTTAGGTTTATCAACCACTCCCACAGTTGAAATCGCAGTTCCTTTGGAGAAAGCCGATGGTGGTATTATCCTAACTGCTTCTCACAATCCAAAACAATGGAACGCCCTAAAATTATTAATTAATAAAGGGGAATTTCTAAGCGCTGCCGAAGGGGAATTAATTCTAAAAATCGCTGAAGAGGAATCGTTTGTCTTTTCTGAAGTGGATCATTTGGGAACAATTTATGAAAACGAAGCCTATATGGATATTCATGTAGACGAAGTTTTAAACCTGCCTTTAGTAGATACGGAAATTGTAGCTAAACGCAAATACAAAGTCGTTGTTGATGCTGTAAACTCTTCTGGGGGTATTATAATTCCCAAATTGCTGGAGCAAATGGGGGTAGAAGTGGTGAAATTATATTGTGAACCCAACGGGCATTTTCCTCACAATCCTGAACCGCTTAAGGAACACTTAGGAGATATTTGCAAACTAGTTTTAGAAGAAAAAGCCGACTTCGGAATTGTGGTAGATCCCGATGTGGATCGTTTGGCTTTCATTTCCAATGATGGCGAAATGTTTGGCGAAGAATATACATTGGTGGCTTGCGCCGATTATGTGTTGAGCAAAACTCCCGGAAATACGGTTTCCAATATGTCATCTTCCCGAGCTTTACGCGATATAACCAACAAGCACAATGGTTCCTACCAAGCAAGTGCCGTTGGTGAAGTAAATGTGGTAGAATTGATGAAAGCAACCAACGCGATTATTGGTGGCGAGGGCAACGGGGGAATTATTTACCCTGAGTTGCATTACGGTCGCGATAGCCTGGTGGGTGTGGCATTATTCCTAACTTATTTAGCCAATCAAGAGAAAACCGTAGCGGAGTTGCGCGCGAGTTACCCACAATATTACATGAGTAAAAACAAAATTGAGCTTACCCCCCAAATAGATGTCGATGCGATTTTGGTTGCCATGACCGAGAAATATAAATCGGAAGACATCACCACAATTGACGGGGTGAAAATTGACTTTGCCGAAAACTGGGTTCACCTTCGTAAGTCCAATACCGAACCTATAATTCGTATTTATACTGAGGCCAAAACCCAAGGCGAAGCCGATGCTTTAGCACTTCGAATTATCGCTGAGATAAAAGGGATTGTGGGGTAAATCCAAACCCCAGCCCTCTCCGAAGGAGAGGGAGACGAGATGGATATGTAATTTGTAATTGGATTTTATTTCAGATTCTAACTTTGGATGCTGAAACGAGTTAGTACGACAAACCACTCTGGATATTTATATGAACTCATTTGCCTTATATGGTAAATGTTTTTATTTAGCTTACAGCCTACAGCCTAAAGCTTAAAAGCCTCCAGTTATCTATTTTCTAAATGATCAATTTTATCGCGTAACAGCTGAATGGTTGTTTCTGCTGATTTTAATGAAACTTCATATACTGATATCAATTTGTCTTTTAATTCCTCAGGATTTTCTTGATTTTGGGGAACAATATCACCATCCACTAAATTAAATCCGTTTTTGAATTTGTCGATGAATTTTTTTGAAGGGGGAATTTTTCCGTTCATTATATTGGAAATACTTCCTTTTGACATACCTGTTTTTTCCGACATTTCATTGTTGGTAGGAACGCTTGGTAATAGCTTTAATGTTTTTTTGAATTCTTTTTCACCGTTAAACCTTTTGATATCAATCATAATAGAAGGAATTACGATTAGATTTAATAGAAATGAAGTAGTGTTTTATTGCGAGTTTGCAATTGAAGAAGGAGTTTTTTGCCATAGA
Organism: uncultured Bacteroidota bacterium; assembly: GCA_903819815.1. GTDB lineage: Bacteria > Bacteroidota > Bacteroidia > Flavobacteriales > Flavobacteriaceae > Flavobacterium. Next base: position 4,231 of record CAIJFC010000199.1, on the reverse strand, counting down.
ATTATTTTTAATGGTTTTTAATATTGGTAAAAATAATAATTTTAATTTAATCAGATATGCTAAAAATTGCGCTTTTTTTAAATAGAATTGAATATTAATTGAAAGATTGAATCCTCACCCCAGCTCTATCTAAAGGAGAGGGAGACAGGATGAATAAACAATTTAATGTGATTTTATAATGATTATTAAACGACAAATCGAATAGGGAGATTTATATGACCTTTTATGCCTTATATGGTAAAATAAAAAAAGTGCCTTCATTTCTGAAAGCACTTTTAATTGTTGTAGTTGTAGTAGTTTTATTTTATAAAGCAGATTTAACAGTTTTAATAATTCTTGCAGCAATTTTGTAAGGATCACCATTTGATGCTGGACGACGATCTTCCAACCATCCTTTCCATCCTTTTTGCACCGTCATTAATGGAATACGAATTGAGCAACCTCTGTCAGAAACTCCATAAGAGAAATCGTGAATTGACGCTGTTTCATGTTTTCCGGTTAAACGAAGGTCGTTGTAAGCGCCATAAACCGCAATGTGTTCGGCAGTTACCGGACGGAACGCCTCACAAATTCTTTCGTAAGTCGCTTGATCTCCGCAAGTTCTTAATACCTCGTTTGAGAAGTTAGCGTGCATACCAGAACCATTCCAGTCAGTATCTCCAAGAGGTTTAGGATGGTATTCTATATAGTAACCGTATTTTTCAGTTAAACGATCTAATAAATAACGGGCAACCCAAATTTCGTCACCTGCTTTTTTAGCACCTTTAGCAAACAATTGGAATTCCCATTGTCCGCAAGCAACTTCTTGATTTATCCCTTCAAAGTTGATACCAGCAGCAATACATAAATCGGCATGTTCTTCAACAAGCGCTCTACCGTGAGTGTTTTTTCCTCCTACTGAGCAGTAGTACATCCCTTGTGGTGCTGGATATCCACCTATTGGGAAACCTAAAGGCAATAATGTTTTAGTGTCCATGATAAAGTATTCTTGCTCGAATCCAAACCAGAAATCACCATCATCATCAATAGTAGCTCTACCGTTTGAAGCGTGTGGAGTACCATCTGCATTCATAACTTCAGTCATTACTAACCAACCATTTTTTCTAGTAGGATCTGGATAAATAGCAACCGGAACCAACAAGCAGTCAGACGAACCACCTTCAGCTTGTTTTGTAGACGAACCGTCAAAAGACCAATTTCCGATTTCAGCTAAAGTTCCTTGAAAATTGTCATGTTCTTCAACTTTAGTTTTACTTCTTAAATTTTGCGTTGGCTCGTATCCATCCAACCAAATGTACTCTAATTTAATTTTTGCCATGGTTATTTAGTAATTAAGTTATTTATTGTGTTACAAAAATAAAAATTTATTCATTAGGCCTAAAATTTAGGGGGTATAACTTATTAACAATGATAATTTTTTAGTTAAAAACTATTTCACAAGGGGGGTTTAATAAAAAATATACTTTTTTTAAAGTAAAAATCGTGCAAATTGATAAATTAGGGTGTATTTAATTCCAACATTTTATATATTTGTAAAGAAATCAACTGATTTATTAATATAATTAGCATTTAGTATGGCAAATTTACGTTTTCAAGCACTGAAAGAAGCATCGAATAGAACGAGTATTAAGTTTGAAGAAACCAATAAAAAGTCCACCATTTTTGGTTCGAATGTTTTTAACGACAAAGCGATGAAGCAGTTTTTAACTTCCGATTCGCACAAGGCCGTTAAAGATGCGGTTCAATTTGGTACTAAAATCGATAGAAAACTAGCCGATTATATTGCCATGGGAATGAAAGAATGGGCATTATCAAAAGGCGTAACTCATTACACCCATTGGTTCCAACCCTTAACAGGAAACACAGCTGAGAAACACGATGCTTTTTTTGAAACTTCGTATGATGGTAGTGATCCTGTTGAGAAATTTGGTGGAGCACAATTGGTACAACAAGAACCAGATGCATCTAGTTTTCCAAATGGTGGAATTAGAAATACGTTTGAAGCTAGAGGATATACCGCTTGGGATCCTACTTCGCCAGCATTTATATATGGTACTACATTGTGTATTCCAACAGTATTTATTTCCTACACAGGAGAAGCATTAGACAATAAAATTCCATTACTTCGAGCATTATCTGCTATGGATGATGCCGCTACTGATGTATGTAAGTATTTTGATAAAAATGTAAAGAAGGTAACAGCTACTTTAGGATGGGAACAAGAATATTTCTTGATAGATAAATCGTTAGTGAATTCGCGTCCTGATTTAATGATGACCGGTAGAACGTTAATTGGTCATACTTCTGCGAAAGGGCAACAATTGGACGATCATTATTTTGGTTCCATACCAACACGTGCTTTAACCTTTATGCGAGATTTAGAACAAGAATGTATGTTGCTTGGAATACCGGTTAAAACGCGTCATAATGAAGTTGCACCGAACCAATTTGAGTTGGCACCAATATTTGAAGAAACCAATTTAGCGGTCGATCACAACTGCTTGTTAATGGATGTAATGAACAAAGTGAGCGAGCGCCATGATTTAAAAGTGCTATTTCATGAAAAACCATTTAAAGGCGTAAACGGATCGGGAAAACACAACAACTGGTCGCTAGCAACCGATACAGGAGTGAATTTATTGAGTCCGAGTAAAACCCCGATGAGTAATTTGCAGTTTTTGACTTTCTTTATCAATACGATAAAAGCGGTAAACGATTATGAAGCTTTATTGCGAGGATCGATTGCTACAGCAAGTAATGACCACAGGCTAGGAGCCAATGAAGCGCCGCCAGCAATTATTTCAGTATTTATTGGTGAGCAATTAACGAAGGTATTAGCTGAATTAGAAGGGGTAACTACGGGTAAGTTATCACCAGAAGAAAAAACAGAATTAAAATTAAATGTGGTAGGTAAAATTCCGGATGTACTTTTGGATAATACCGATAGAAATAGAACGTCACCATTTGCTTTTACAGGAAATAAATTTGAGTTTAGAGCGGTAGGATCTTCAGCGAATTGTTCAAATGCCATGACCACTTTAAATACTATAGTTGCCAAACAATTGAAAGATTTTAAAGTAGAAGTCGATAAATTGATTGACTCAAAAGGCATGAAAAAAGACGATGCTATTTTTAATGTATTAAGAGAGTATATTAAAGTATCGAAAAATATTCTATTTGAAGGAGACGGATACAGTGAGTCTTGGGAAATAGAAGCTGCAAAACGTGGATTGAGTAATTCAAAAACTACCCCAGAAGCTTTGAAAGCCAGAGCCTCAAAACAAGCCTTGGATTTATTTTCAGAAATGAAAATTATGAATCACGTTGAGGTAGAAGCTAGATATGAAATTGAATTAGAAGAATACACTAAGAAAATTCAAATTGAAGGGCGTGTTTTGGGTGACATATCGTTAAACCACGTGATTCCTACGGCGATTAGATATCAAAATACGTTGATAGAAAATGTAAAAGGTTTAAAAGAGATATTCGGATCAGAATTTGAGAAAATTGCTAAAGAGCAAATCCGTTTAATCAAGGAAATTTCAAAGCACATTGAAGGAATCAATTCGAAAGTAGAAGAAATGACCAACGCGAGAAAAAAGGCCAACTCCCTTTCAGACGCTCAAGAAATGGCCGAAGCTTATTGCAATAAGGTGAAACCGTATTTTGAGATTATCAGAGAACACTGCGATAAACTAGAACTATTAGTAGATGATGAAATTTGGACATTAACAAAATACAGAGAGTTGTTGTTTACTAAATAATAAATATTGAATTTTTAAGTTATAATAAATGAAACCTGGCTCAGATAAAGAATCATAGTTTTTTAAGAACAAAAAATAACATAACTTTGATTGTATTTAAAATATCAAATTAGAATAATGAAGTTCAAACTAGTATATATAATGTTGCTTTTTAGTTTTGGAAAAATAGCCGCACAAGAAAAATTGGAGGTATTCTTTGATTTTGATAAATATGATATCAATATGGGGGCCAATCAAAAATTATTGGATTGGGTCGCTTCTTCAAAGAATATAGAAGTTCAAAAAATATATGGGTTTTGTGATTGGAAAGGAACCAGCGTTTATAACGATTCGCTATCATGGAAAAGGGTTCATACTGTTCATGATTTCTTAAAAGAAAGAAGTGTAAAAATCAAACAAGACTATGAAATTAAAGGGTTTGGAAAAGATTTTGAGCAATCAAAAATTCAATCTGAAAATAGAAAAGT
>CAIJFC010000198.1 GCA_903819815.1 uncultured Bacteroidota bacterium | reverse complement strand
TCTATTTTTATAGTTACTTTAGAAAAAAATAGTGAAATTTGTAATCTTACTTAACCTAAACAACAGTTATGTTTTTAAATTTTTTCCTTCAATCTTCAACAGTCGTTTCCGACACCGTTTCTAAAGTTGCTGTAAATACTATTGCAGCCCCTAGCACTACAGATACCGTATCCTATTTGGATTTTATTCTTAAAGGAGGTATAATGATTATTCCAATTATCATTTTACTTTTCTTTTGTATCTATGTAATTGTTGAAAGATATTTATCAATTAAAAAAACCACAAAACAGGACGAAAACATGATTAATGATGTTAGAATCCAACTGAAATCTGGTAAAATTGATAATGCAATTATGATGTGTGGTCGTGGAAATACTGCTTCAGGTAACATTATTAAAAGCGGAATTTCAATTATTGGCAGACCAATTAGCGAAATTGAATCGGTGATGGAAAAAACTGCTAATGTCGAAATTGCAGAAATGGAAAAAGGATTAGGCTATTTAGGTTTAATTTCTGGTATCGCTCCAATTCTAGGTTTTATTGGAACAATTTCTGGAGTAATTAAAATATTTCATACCATTTCAAATACCGGTAATTTAAATATCCAAACTATTTCTGGTGGTTTATATGAAAAAATGATTAGTAGTGGCGCTGGTCTAGTTGTAGGTGTTATTGCTTATTCTGCCTACCATTTATTCAATATGATGATTGATCATTTTTCTTTAAAAGTTCAAAAGCAAACATTGGAAATTATTAACGTAATTCAACAACCATAATATGGCAATTAAAAGAAATAAGCGATTTCATGCGGAAATTCCTACCTCTTCACTAAGTGATATTATGTTCTTTTTGTTTTTGTTTTTTCTAATTATTTCAACATTAGCAAATCCAAACGTAATTAAATTGACGTTGCCAAAAGCAGCTTCCAACGAAAGTACCAATAAAGATCACATCAGTCTTTCTGTTACCGAAGATAAATTATATTATATTGACAAGCAGGAAGTTGCGTTTGAAAATTTAGAGCAAATGTTACTGGAAAAATCCTCAATTTCGGGAGATAAAACGGTAGTTCTTAGAGTTCCTGCCGATAATAAAGTACAAGATTTAGTTGACTTAATGCAGATAGGCGTTAAGTTAAAACTGAACTTTGTAATTGCAACTTCTAAATAATTTTTCATGATTAAAACCTTATTATTAATTGGATTAGGGGGTGGGATTGGAAGTGTATTTAGATATTTAACTTTAATTATAGTTCAGAAATATTACGCCTCTATTTTTCCGCTAGCCACTTTAATTACTAATGTTGTAGGCTGTTTTTTAATCGGAATTGCAATTTCATTATTAGAAAAAAATAATTTAGTAAACTCCAATATCAAATGGTTTTTCATAACCGGATTTTGCGGAGGTTACACTACCTTTTCTACATTTGGAATCGAAAATATAAATTTACTTCAAAATAACCATTCCGGATTGGCTTTTGTTTACATCGGTTTGAGCCTAATAACTGGATTATTTGCAGTTTGGATTGGTCTAACTATTGCAAAATAAATTTGGTAAGAATTGGTTAAAATGTTTCTATTTTGTGAAAAAAATGTAACTTCGCATTCTATGAAAAATTTTGACATTATTAAGATAAAATCACTTTTATCAAAACCTAAAAAAATTGTAATTGTTCCTCACCGGAATCCAGATGGAGATGCGATGGGATCAACACTAGGTTTGTATCATTTTTTGTTAAAATTAAACCATCAAGTCGTAGTTATTTCTCCAAATGAATTTCCAGAATTTTTAAATTGGCTACCTGCCGCTGATGAAGTTCTGATTTATGAAAAACAAAAAGAGGAAACCTCTAAAATTATCAATGAAGCGGAATTAATTTTTACACTAGATTTTAATGCGCTTTATAGAGTTGGTGAAATGGAATCGGCATTAAAATCATCGGATTGCCCATTTATTATGATCGACCATCATCAAAAACCAGATGATTATGCTGAATTTACCTATTCTAATACTGATTTTGGATCGACCTGTGAAATGGTTTATAATTTTATTGAATTTTTAGAGCAAACTTCTCTAATAGATAAGACTGTTGGAACTTGCTTATATACTGGGATTTTAACCGATTCTGGCTCATTTAGATATCCTAAAACTACTGGGAAAACACATCGAATTGTTGCTCAATTTATTGAATTAGGTGTTGAAAACACCTCTATTCCAAATTTACTTTTCGATAATAATTCCTATAATCGGTTACAATTACTGGGAAGGGCTTTACAAAATATGAAAGTGCTAGAAAAATATCGGACTTCCTATATTACACTTACTCAAGCCGAATTAGATGAATTCAAACATATAAAAGGTGATACAGAAGGAATTGTAAATTATGGATTAACAATAAAAGGGATTGTTTTTACTGCAATATTTATAGAAAATAAAGAAGAAAATATAATTAAAATATCGTTTCGGTCTCAGGGTAATTTTGATGTCAATCAATTTGCTAGAGACCATTTTAGTGGCGGTGGACATATCAACGCAGCAGGAGGAAAATCAGATTTATCAATGCAAGAAACAATCTGCAAATTTGAAGAATTAATAACTCAAAATATAAATATAAATGAAAATAATTAAAAATATAGTACCGATATTAATAACTGTTTTGTTCTTTTTGGGTTGTAGTCAACAAAAAGCGAGAAAACCAATTTCTCAATCTTCTGGTACTTTTTTAAAAGAATCTGCTGAAAGAAATAAAAAGCTAATTGCCTCCGAAGAAACCAAAATTGATTCAATTATAAAAAGCAATCCAGACTCAAATTATATATCTTCAAAAAAGGGATATTGGTATATCTATGAAAGTAAAAATGACCAAGACACTTTAAGACCAAAAAAAGGGGATGTTGCCTATTTTAATTATGAAATTAAAGATCTAAGAGGAAATATTATTTATTCTG
>CAIJFC010000197.1 GCA_903819815.1 uncultured Bacteroidota bacterium | reverse complement strand
TTGTGCTATTCCTAATAACCTACTTAATGAGAATGAAAATCCAAATTTACTCATGCTCTTGAAATTTATAAATTATTGGCAAAGGAATAAATTAATTTATGGTGTATGATGCTGAGTTACCATTATTACTAACTTTTAGCGCAAATGGTTCCTGATTTTTTGAAACATGTATTTCGATAGTTGGTGCACTATCAATAAAACTTCCTATTTGAACTTTACATAAGAATCCTTTACTTACAGGCCCATAAGTTTGACTCCAACCAGTAACTTGAATACCACTATTGGTATAGTTCCCTTGAGGTGTTGTTGCAGTCCAATTGCTAAAACGACCATAAGTACCGTTACCATGTATTACATATTTCACGTAATAATTGTCAGGAGTTGTAGGAGTATTATTATCATCTTTACTACAAGAAGAAAAGGCAAAAACAGACAATATACAAATTATCAATAATTTGATTTTAAAAATGCCTTTTTCGCTAAAATTTGATGTAATTATTTTCATGTTTTTAGTTTATGTAATTTTATTTTCCTTTTATTTAATATCAAATTTAAAATAAAAATCTTAATAATTTATTATTATTGACATCAACATTAATCTATTAATCAGGTTATTGTGTTAACATCATAATATATGTGATGAGGTGAATAAATATAAAACCCCACTTCAAGTGGGGATATTATTAATTTTTTCAATATAATTTTACCACCCATCATTTTTCTTAACTGATGTTGTCATACTCTCAAGAATTGATTTATTGAGTCCATTGAAATAGACAGGTACATCGTTAATATATTTCCAAATGCTTCTTAAAGTTCCATCCTTTTTATAAATAGTTTTTTCTAAATACTCTTTATCAAGATTGCCATTAAAAAGAACATTTTCACTCCAACCACCCCTTGAATATTGACTTGGCGCGGTATAATTCTCCATTCCAATAATATCAAACTTGTATCTACCGTCTTTAATTGAAATTTCAATTTGATATTTTGTTTCTTGATAAGATTTCCCCATTAGAGCCATGTTGATTGAATAACAACTACTCGAAAATCCCTCAAAACGAACATATTCATTATCTATGGTAGATAAAATAACCTTATCAGGATTTTTGTATGTTATCTTAATCCACTCTATTACCTTTTTATAGATCTCTGGAGCAGTTTTACCTTCCACATTTACAACTATAAAATCTGTCATTCCTTTTGTATTATCAAAAGTAAACTCTGTTTCTTGTGCGGTTATAATACCACTTACTAACAATAGTAACATTCCTATTTTTTTCATTTTTTTAAATTTAGATTAATATTTTAAACAAATGAAGTTAAAGACTTTGACAACTTGAGACAATCGTTTGCTTATGTAATTAAAATTGACCTATTTTGTCAAATAAATTTAAAATATGTATAATCAAAACAAAATATTAAGGGTACTTCAGTTAATTTCACTATTGAAGAAAGAACCAGCAAAGTCCATAAGATTTCTTTCAGGGATATTAGAAAGTACCGACAGAACCGTGTATCGATATTTAGATTTGATTAAAGAATTAGGATTTGAATTACAACGGGATCAGAATAATCGTTTTTTTATTATTAATGATGTTGAAGTTGAACCCTATTCGTTTTCTAATGAAGAAGTTGTGTT
>CAIJFC010000196.1 GCA_903819815.1 uncultured Bacteroidota bacterium | reverse complement strand
TGTTGTTAATGCGTTACCTACGGCTACTATTTCTGGAACAACCTCAATTTGTGCTGGAAATACCACCACAATTGCATTTAATGGTACGCCAAATTCTGTAGTGAATTACACTATTAATGGAGGAGCAAACCAAACAATTTCTTTAAGTACAGCTGGAATGGCAACATTAACTACTCAACCACTGTCGGTAAATACTACTTTTTCTATAGTAAGTGTTACCTCAACAACGGCTGGAGCTTGTTCTCAAAATTTAACTGGAAATACAATAGTAACCGTTACGCCATTACTAACACAAAATGCAGTATTTAGATACAATTCAACTTGTGTAAATGGTATAAATCCGTTGCCAATTGCTTCAACTGGTTTCGTAACCGGTGGTGTTTACAGTTCAACAACATTAAATGTAAATTCATCAACGGGTTTAATTAATTTGGCAACAGCTTCAGTGGGTTCACATCAGGTAACTTATACATTGCCACAAGATGTTCCAAACTGTAAAGCGGCGACGACTTATGAAGCAACAATAGTTTTAACAGCAGGAATTCAACCGAATACTAATTTTACTTACGCTACTTCTTATTGTCCGGATGCTTCTAATAGTTTGCCAATATTACCTTCTGGATTTTCATCTGGAGGGGCATTCTCATCAACAGCTGGATTAGTGATTAATAGTTCAACTGGTGAAATAAACGTTTCAAGAAGTACACCTGGAATCTATTCTGTAAACTATTCAGTTTCGGCAATCCCGGCAAATTGTACTGTAGCAGGTTCGGGTAATTTTACTTTTACAATAGCAAGTCCATTTGCCGTGACTATGGATGCAATTTGTCAGGATCAAGAATTAATATTAGAAGCCTTGCCAGTAAATAATTCTTTCAATCCATCGGCTGTAAATTATGTTTGGAGAGATCAATTGAATAATAGTGTTGGTAACAATGCCGCTACATTTAGCGTTGACGATTATTTGTCACAACATCAATCTATGAGTTTGCCATTAATTTTTAATGTGACTGTTCAATCTAATGGATGTAATACAACTGCTTCATTTACTGTTGAAAATGATCCTTGTAAAATGATTCCAAGAGGATTTTCTCCAAATAACGATCAATTTAATGATACATTTAATTTGACTGGAATGGGAGTAAAAGAGTTAATCATTTTTAATCGTTATGGTACAAAAGTGTACTCCTACTATGGTGATTATAGTAACCAATGGAAAGGAGAAACTAATAACGGAGAAAAATTACCTGACGCTACTTATTTCTACAATATTAAGAAAGCAAACGGAACCGTTGTAACGGGTTGGGTATACATTAACAGATAATAAATAATTAAAATAAGGCACAACTCATTATAAAAAGTGCATTATTAAAAAATTAGAAAGCCAAATATGAGATATTTATATATAACATTTATAATCATTTTTTCAAATAGCATTTTTGCGCAACAGGATCCACATTATACTCAATATATGTATAATATGAATGTAATTAATCCTGCTTATGCTGGTTCGAAAGACAATATGGCGGGTAGTTTTATGTACCGTCAACAATGGGTAGGATTAGAAGGTGCTCCTAAAACGGCTACTTTTTCGATTCATAGTCCTGTTGGAAAAAATGTAGGACTTGGATTATCGGCCATTTCTGATAAAATAGGTCCTGTAGCAGAGGATAATATTTATGCCGATTTTTCTTATACTTTGAACCTTGGGAATAGTAATCGCTTGGCTTTTGGATTGAAAGCAGGGGCCACTTTTCATAAAATTGGTTTGTTTACAGATATTGGAAATGGATATGTTCAACAACTTGGAGATATGGCGTTTAGCGAAAACACAAGTTCAGCCAATTTAAATCTAGGGACCGGTTTATTCTATTATAATGATAATTATTATTTAGCACTTTCAATTCCCAATATGTTGAATAGTAAACACCTAGATGTAACAAGAAATGGTCAATTGTATCAATTCGGAAGTGATGTTCAACACTATTTTCTAACGGGAGGTTATGTTTTTAATTTGTCTGATAACACAAAATTTAAGCCCTCATTTTTGATGAAATCTGCGGTTAATGTCCCAACTTCTATAGATGCTTCGGCTAATTTTATGTTATATGATAAATTCGAGGTGGGTGGTAGTTACCGGATCAATGATTCCTTTGGTGCTATGGTCAATTTTGCGATAAATCCAAATCTGAGAATTGGTTATGCTTATGATTATATAATTTCTGACTTAAATGTTACAACATCGGCATCTCATGAAATTATGTTGCTATTTGACTTGAATTTTCCAAAAAAAGCCTCAATTTCGCCTAGATATTTCTAATTATAGAATTTATGAAAAATATATATATCGCTATTTTAATATTAGTAGTAAATACTGTTTACAGCCAAAATGCAACAACTCAGAAAGCAGACCAGCTTTTTGAAAGTTATCAATATGTTGATGCAATTAAGGAATATCAAAAATTAACAGAAAACAAAAAGGAATCCGTATATGTTTATGAGCAACTAGGAAATTGTTATTTTATTATTTTTGATAATGAAAAAGCTTTAGTATGGTATGCAAAAGCAGTAGAGGGAACAGCTAGCGCAGAAACGTATTACCGCTATGCGCAAACATTAAAATCTTTTGGTAAATATGAAGAAGCAAACAAGCAAATGGATGTTTTTGCAAAATTAGTGCCGAGTGATGAGAGAGCTAAAAATCACCAACTTAATCCCACCTACATCCCGCGTTTATTAAACGCTACAACTTTTTTTACCGTTTCTGAAACTAATATTAATGTAAAAGATGAAAGTGATTTTGGTGCATTTTTAACAAATGACAAAGAACTTTATTTTGTGAGTACCAGAAATACATCTAATAAAAAAGACCGTTGGAACGACCAACATTATTTAGATATATTTAAGACAACAAGAAAAAGTGACGGAACTTTCGAAGAAGTAAATTTGGTTAAAGAGTTGAATACTCCTTTTCATGACGGACCGGTAACTATAAGTCAAGATGGTAATACTATTTTCTTTGCAAGAGATGGTCTGAGCGAAGGAAAATATGAAGTTTCAAAAAACAAAACCAAAATCGGCCAACAAGGTTTATATAAAGCGGTTAAAATTGATGGTAAATGGGAACAAATTGAACCCTTGCCCTTTAACAGCATCAATTATTCTGTTACTTGTCCAAGTTTAAGTAATGATGGAAAAACCCTTTATTTTTCGTCAAATATGCCAGGTGGTTTGGGAGGTTCTGACATTTGGAAAATTACAATTGAACCCAATGGATACGGAAAACCAGAAAATTTAGGAGCCAAAATTAACACCTCTGATCGCGAGAATTTTCCTTTTATTACAGAGGATAATGTTTTGTATTTTGCCTCTTCAGGGCGACAAGGATATGGAGCGTATGATATATTTAAAATAAATTTAAGTACTTCTGATACTGCTATTAATCTTGGGAAACCTGTAAATAGTGAAAAAGACGACTTCTCATTTTCATTCAATAAATTACAAGAGGTAGGTTATTTTTCATCCAATCGATCTGGGCTTGATGCAATTTATACTGCTTTGCCAATATGTAAAGCGAGTTCAATTGTTACTGTTACAGATAAAAAATCGGGTAAAATTATAGCTAATGCACTAGTTACCATTTCAGATAGTAATGGAAATATTTTATCATCAGTAAAAACTAAAGCAGATGGTAAAGTGACTTTTGATCTTCAATGTAATACCGAGTATTTATTAAAAATAAGTGCTATTAACTATGAAGATAAATCGGCACCTCTTTCAAAAATAGTTACTGGAGAAAGTACTATTTCTGTACCACTAGATCCTTTCGAAGTAATTATTACCGAAACAGAAGTACTACTCAAAAACGTATATTTTGATTTCAATAAAAGCAATATTACGAGTCAAGGAGCAGCCGAATTGGATAAGTTAGTTAAAGTGATGAAAGATAATCCAAATATGGTTATTTTTGTAAAATCGCACACGGATTCAAAAGGAAGCGCACCGTATAACCTAAAATTATCTGAACAAAGAGCACAGTCAACGGTTCAGTACATAATTTCTAAGGGGATTGAAAGCGAACGTATTTCAGGAAAAGGATTTGGAAGTACAGAGCCTAAAATCATTTGTGGAGCTGATTGTACAGAGGAACAACATTCGCAAAACAGACGTTCGGAATTTGCTATAATTAAGAAATAACGACTATTTAAAATAAACAAATTTAGTTTTCGTTTATAATAACGGCTTTTGTTTATTTTTTCATAATACTATAAATGAAGAAATTAATATCAATATTATTACTTTTTCTTTGCTTCAATACAGTTTTTGCTCAAACTCCAAACGATTGCGTAAATTCAATCACAGTTTGTGGAAATGGAAACTTTTCTTCCAATGCAACCGGTATCGGGAATTTGCAAGAAGTTTCTTCCTGTGGTAGCTTTGAACACAATTCGATTTGGCTTAAAATTACAATTGCTCAAGCTGGTTCACTAGGTTTTGACTTGATTCCTAACAACACTAACATTAGTGTTGATTATGATTTTTGGGTTTTTGGGCCCAATGCTTTGTGTTCCAATCTAGGAACTCCAATACGATGCTCCACCTCTAATCCGATACAATCAGGTTCAACTAGTAATTGGACAGGAATGAATTTAAATACTACCGCAACAACTCAAGCCTACAATAATTGTTGTGGATATGTTCGCTCACTTTCTGTTTTACCTGGTCAAACCTACTATATTTGTATCGACAGGCCTGTCGGTGACGGAGGGTTTCAATTAAATTGGATTTGGGCTCCAACAGTTGCAGGAACATTGCCTTTTAGTCAACCGCCAGTTGCCAATCAAATTACAGATTATAAGACCTGTAGTACCACTAATACCGGAATCTTTGACTTAAATTCTATTCGAAGTCAAATCAATCCCGATTTAATTAACAATACGGTTTCATT
>CAIJFC010000195.1 GCA_903819815.1 uncultured Bacteroidota bacterium | reverse complement strand
TGAAGATTTACTTTTTTGCAAAGAATCCAATAAACGATCTAATCCTAAATTTTCTTCAGGAATCAAAATCTCTTCTGCCCCAGCACCAATTCCGGCATTCAATGCTATATGTCCCGCATCTCGTCCCATAACTTCAACAAAAAATAATCGGTTGTGTGAACTCGCTGTATCTCTAATTTTATCGATTACTTCTATTACTGTATTTAAAGCGGTATCGTATCCTAAGGTATGACTAGTTCCAAAAATATCATTATCAATAGTTCCTGGAATTCCCATTACTGGAAAACCATATTCACTATTAAATATTTCAGCACCAGTAAAACTTCCATCTCCACCAATAATTACAAGAGAATCAATTCCTGCCTTTACCAGGTTAACGTAGGCTTTATTTCTTCCTTCAGCAGTCATAAACTCTTTAGAACGAGCCGATTTTAAAATAGTACCTCCTTTATTAATTATATTGTTAACGCTTCTAGGTCCAAGTTCTTTAAAATCACCTTCAATCATGCCTTCATAACCTCTATAAATACCTATGCAATCAATGTTGTGATAGGCACAAGTTCTAACAACAGAACGAATAGCAGCATTCATTCCCGGAGAATCTCCCCCGGATGTTAAAACACCTATTTTTTTTATTGTATTACTCATTTTTTATGTTTTAAAATGTAAACTTACTATAAATTGGGTTTATAAAAAGTGGATTTATTATTAAATTCCTAATTTACTCAAATTCAAACGTATTCGTGGATAAGTTTTTCTAAATGTTACTGTTTAAAGTCAACAACAAAAGAAAAAAATAAATTAATCTATTTCTTTATTCAAAATGGCTTCGGAATTTACTTTAATATTCTTCTTGGTTTTATTCTTTTTTGTTTTAAAATTGATACCATCATTTGGAATATCTGAATCCGATTGATCTCCTGATTTATTAACTTTAGGAACTAATATCTTTTTCTTAAATACTTTATTCACTAACTCTTTAAAGGTATTAAAATCTATCTCATAAGAAATACCGAGACCTTGAGTATAACCAATGTTTTGTCCAATGAAACTGATGTCATTTTCCTTATTAAAGACTCTTAAATTTAGCGTTCCATCATCGTTTACACGATACTGAACTTCAACATCACCTACAACTGCCGATTGATTAATACCTCCAATTGGTACTCCAAGTTTTCCATTAAAAGTAATTCTGTCATTTATTTTTGATGAAACGGTAACTCCAAATCTACCATCGGTTTCGGAACCGGGTCGTTTGTCTGCTAAAACGTAATCTATGCCTAGATTAAACTTCCCTTCTTCATCTTGAAAAATATCATTAAATATCCCACTAAATTTCTCAAATATATTACCGGTTAAATCAGACTGGCTTATTCCCAATTGGCTTAAAAAACCGCCTGATGAAAGTAAATACAACGCTTGTTTTTGTCGGGTATCTTTATCGTCTAATTTATATTGAATTTCTGATTTTAAAACCGGACTTACCGTAGGAAAATTAATAGAAAAATCAGGCTCTACATTGCTTAAATTTCCTTTGATTCCAATAACTACCTCTACAGGGACTTTTTTATTAATCGATGGGTTGTCTAATAAAACGGCTGGATTTGCTCCTCCAGGAGGTTCATATACCGCCTCCAAATTAATATTGGCTTTAAGTGGGTCGCCTTCCCAAACAATTGACCCGAATTTTTTTACTTTAAACTTCTTGTCAATTATACCACCGTATTTAAAATTGTAAGTTCCTTCGTAAACCTGGAAATCTCCTGTCATGATAAATTTACCTAGCGTATTAATTTCTAATAATAAATTACCATTTCCACGACCTTTCATTCCATGGCCAGAATTTCTGTTTAATATCACTTCGATTTCTGCTTTCTGATTGA
>CAIJFC010000194.1 GCA_903819815.1 uncultured Bacteroidota bacterium | reverse complement strand
TAATAGGTCTAGAAATTGATGGTTACATTAAAATAAATAACACAATAAAATCAATAAGAGATGAATTAAATAATAATGTATGGCTTTATTATGATGATAAAGAAACCCGTGTTATTGAGAACAAAATATATCAAGAAATTTTATCAATATGTCAACAATATAAGTTTTATCAAGGTGAGATTTTATTCAATTTAGAAAATTTAAATGTTCAAAATCTTTTGAAATCATCAGAAATAAATAATTTATCTGCTAATGATTTAACTAAAGTAATTTCAAAATCAGATGAAGAAGATGCACTTAAACACTTAGTAATTGGTATTTCTAAATATGATATAGAAAACTACGAAGGAGCTATAGAAGATTATAATAAATCGATTGAATTGAATCCTAATAATGCTCGTACTTATCTAGAAATTGGTAATGCAAAACTTAAATTAAATGACTACAAAGGTGCTATTTTAGATTACTCAAAATCTATTGAAATAGATTCAAATCATGCAGATACTTATCATAATAGAAGTATTGCAAAAAGCAAATTAGCGGATTATCAAGGTGTAATTGATGATTGTACTAAAACAATTGAGATTGACAATAATTATACTAGAGCATATTTCAATCGAGGAACAGCATATGCCAATTTACAAGAATTTATGGAGGCAATTGGTGATATGAATAAGGTTATGGAATTAGAACCTAATAATAGTAATGCCTATAAAAATAGAGGGATTTGCATGTATGAATTTGAGCAATACGATAATGCTTTGAAAGACCTAAATAAAGCCATGGAATTAGACCCAAACAGCAATGCATATATTACTATTGATAAAATAAAAGAGGAACTATTAAGCATAGAAGTAGAAAGTACAAATAAAATTATAAAAACTGTCGAAACAAATAATGAGTTTAAAGATAAAATAGAAGGTTTTATCAAAAATGAAAAAATCAAAAACTTCGAATTAACTTTTAGTATTTCTAAATGGTATGGTCATACACCATTTAAATGTAGCGGAGAATTTGAGGGGCATAATTTTACATCTGAAATTGTAGAAGTTAGTAAGTGGGGAATATGCGAACATAATTATAAAGATTTAAATAAATTATTGAATGATATTAAGGATTATGAAATAGAAGAATTGCATAAACATTTAGATATAGATATTATCAGTGAGGAGGAAGATTTTGAAATAGAATTCATTAAATGGGAAGAAGGAACACCGGATGAATTTATTGAAGAAATAGAAGAAGAATGGGGAGCTTTTGATATCAGAGATAATAGTACTGAGGAAGAACAGTTGGATTTTATTTATAAAGAAGGTGCTGTTATTGATGGAATTCGAATACTATTGTCAAATGATGATTCCACTTTTGAATTATCTTGGATATATTCAAAAGAAAACGAAGAAAATGACAAAGTTATATCAGCGTTGAAACATGCCTCTGAATTTAACAAAGACTTACTTGATGAGGCGATTAACAAAATTAGTAATGCGCATATTGACAATGATAAATCCTATGATTATTATGAAAATGGCCAATATCAAGAAGGTATTGAATCAGTAAAAAAGGCCCTCGAGGTAATCCCAAATAGATCTAATTTTTTAGACACGTTAGCAATAGGTTATTATTATTTGGGTGACTATAAATCAGCCATTGAAGCTAGTAATAATTGTATTGATTTTGATATAGAAGAAGATTCTGAAAATGCTGAGCATTATTTTAATAGAGGAAATATTCATTTAAAGATGAATGAAAATGTAAAAGCGAAACATGACTTTGAAAAAGCGTTAGAAATTGATAATTCATTTGAGCCCGCAATTGATGCAATTAACAATTTAATTGAAGAAGAAAATGAATTTGACTTAATAATTAATCAAATCAATACAGAACTTTCTGAATTATCTGATAAAACTAAAGGGGAATTATATGATTATACTTATTGGTTTGATGTTGTTTGTAATAGAGCAAAATCCCATTCCATTTCAATTTATGGTGAACTAAATAATGAAAATATTAATAAGCTAAGTGACGGTCATTGTGAAGAATATCATTATAGAATGATAGAAAATAATGATATTGAAAAAGCAGAATTTATTACTCCTCGAATAATAAGTTTTGCATTAATTTATGAAAAATTACTATCAATAAATCAATCTAAACTTAGTTCAGATGACATAAGTAAATTAGAAGTATTAAAATTCCATTCAATATCTTCACTTTATGGTAGTATAAAATTTGCTCTTGAAGATATAACAGAAGGTAAGGAATTGGTGAATGTCATATATCCTAATTATATTGAAGAATTAACCCGCAAAAGCAATAATAACGAAACAGAAGATGAAAGTGAAGAATCAATAAGGTTATTTTCTCCTAAAGTACGATTCCTATTAAATGGATTAATAATTAATAAAATTCAGGAATCAATTCCTCAAAAAAACACTTCTGAATTTGTTAACCTAATTAAATTGGTTAATCAAATTTTACCAGTTGATAATTCGAATGAGTTTAATAAAAATATTGAAATATATGATTTAATAAATACTGAAATTACTTTATTTAATAACGAACAAACTTTATTACTTCAGAGATTATTTTCAGTTTTAATAATTTATTCTAAACAGTTTTTATATGTAGACCTTTTAATTTATGTTATTGAATTAATAAACAAGTTTGGAATTGAAATTTCTGATGACATAGAAAATGATATTAACGAAACAGAAATAGTTTTTGAAATAGTTGAAAGACTAAAAGCAAAATTTAGCATATTTAATTTTGTTGAAACTTTAAAATCAAGATTATATTCGGGAATTATAAAAAATGAACAAGAATTATCCCAGATAATTGTCAATGAATTTTCGCTGGATATTTTTTTGGAAGAGGATGATGAAATTAAAAAAGCGATGCAAGGGCTTGATGTTCAAATGAAAAGAGCATTTGAAATGATAAGAGCAGCTCAAATGATTAGATTTGATGTAGATTATTTAGCTACAGTTTTAAATGAATATGATGACGACAGATTCTATGGATTTGATTATGTTGAAAATTATCACACTATCTATTTGAATATATATAATTGCTTAATTGAATCATCTGGAAAAGAATTGAAAATGGAATAACTTTATTTATATTATTTTTATTTCAAGATCTTCGACTTCCAAATAACATTCAGAATCGATGCATAATAATGAAGTATTAATATTGAATAACAAAAACTCTTTAATCAATAGAAGTTCATTCATATCAATAGGTCTCAAGGATTTTAAAGTGATTTTCTCCGAACAGGTATGTGAATAATGAATGTTGGTTCTGTTAGCTATGAAGCACAATGAATTCAAACGAATGGAATATTGTTTACCGTACTTTTTTTTAACTAATGTATTCAACACTTTATTCAGCAGTACACAAGTTTTTAATATTGATATAGGATGATCAATCATATCATTTGGAGTTTAGTTGCTGTTGATTTTACTTTCATTACAGTCTTCGTAGAAGCATCAACTTGTTTAGCAATTTCTCGAAGTGTCCAACCCTTTTCCAAATATTCTAAAATCTTTTTTGCTTTAGGTTTTTCTATAAAATCCCTATCCGATAATGTACTCCCCACTTTTCTTCCTAATATCCCTCCTTTTTGAACATAAATCTGACGACCCACCGAAGTTCTTTCTTTTATGCTGTCCAATTCTAATGCGTATAAACTTGAAATGACAGAAGTAATAACATTCCAAATTGGATTTTTCTTTCCATTGGGTCTTGATTGGACTCCCAAGTTTCTCACAAATACATTTACTCCTTTTTCATCCATCCATTCCAAAGTAGTAATGCAATCCCCAGTGTGGCGGCCGAGTCTCGACAATTCCTCTACTACAACTTCCTTAACAACCCCCTTTTGAATGTAATCAATTAAGATTTTGGCTTGTGGTCTATCTTTGAATTTCACCGTTCCGCTTATTTTGTCCAATAAGGTTAGGTCGTATTTTTCAGTATCCGCTTCAAATCTATTTCCGGATTGAATTTGGGTAGAAACCCTGTTATATTTTACTCTCATCTTGATTTCCTTTAAGTGTGAGAGCTAAAATACCGCAGAAGTGCCGGTTTGCCTATTATTAAGTGCTAATAAAGTGCTAAAATTATGCGGTTATTTATATCTTGATATTTTGGAATACACTTTATTATATTCATGATGAAGTTTAATCAACTATTTAATACCAAATTATAATAACTATTTATTTTAGGATTCACTCTGTTTTTATCTTTTTTAAAATGAGTTAATTTTTTATCTATATCCTTCGGCAATTCTAATTCAAATACTAATGAACTGAATTGATAACAACTATCATCATTATAATAAACTAGGTGTTTTATTGAATTGTCATAAACTTCAAGAAGTTGAAAAACATATTTGTCATCATAATTATATTTTTCATCTATTAATATTTCTTCTTCAATATTCTTGCAGGCAAGTCTTTTCTTTACTAAAATATTAATATTACCTTGGCTAATCATAAATAATGTATCTTTTATACCTAATTTATATTTTCTAGTAAATTGATTTAATGGGTTGCTTTTCTTCAATATTTCATAATTTTCCATAAAATCATAATTCAAATTAATACGAATGTACTTATCGTTAATCCATTTATTAGCTTTAGTGGTTTTAAATGAATATGTGTAAATTCCTTTTTCAATATTGTCTTTTTCTAGTAACAATTTCCAATTATATTTTTCTGAAACTTTTATTACATTATCCAACCATTGTTTGTTTTCTTCGCAAAATAATTCTTGTTTTGCATAATTTTCAGAAGATTTACTTAACTCAATCATTATTAAAAAGTCTTCTCCGCTTAAATACATTTTTTCTTTAACTGTTTTTTCCATTTTTGTTTGTTTTAATTAATTTTAAAAATATTAATTGAAAAAAAACTAAGAGTCAAATCAGCAATGAAAGTTTTTTGAAAATATTTTAATCATCCTGTTTTAGACAAAAAAAATCCCCACATATAGTGGGAAATATAATAATAAAAGGTATACGCATAAAATTTCAAAACTAACTTCCAACCATAACTTCACTAATACCATCTTCATCAATAAAAAGTCCTTCAAAATACAAGTCACTTAATTCGTGATTCAATAATTTATAGTTTTTTTTATTATTGGAAGCGAT
The DNA here is from genome assembly GCA_903819815.1 of uncultured Bacteroidota bacterium. GTDB lineage: Bacteria > Bacteroidota > Bacteroidia > Flavobacteriales > Flavobacteriaceae > Flavobacterium. The sequence continues at coordinate 133 of CAIJFC010000194.1, read as the reverse complement.
ACTTTCATATTCTTCCGATAATGGAATGAGAATATCCGAAATAGTTTTAGCTCTTTTTATATTAACCTTTATTTTTTTATTTAACGGATAGCTTAAATAAAAAACTAAATCTCTGTATTCCTTATGAAAAAAT
>CAIJFC010000193.1 GCA_903819815.1 uncultured Bacteroidota bacterium | reverse complement strand
TCCCTGAATAGCCTGAAAAACTAAATGCCCAAATATCAATTTCAGTATCGTAAATTTCATTATGTCTAGCCAGTTCTATATAATATTGGGATAGAGGTCTACAGTTTTCTTTCGCGTCAGTAATCAAACTATTATAATTAATAAACTGTCTAGAAGCTGGAAATAGCGCTTCATCAGGTCCATCATTAACAATTCTGTTAATTACACCTCCAGTTGTTAATGTCCAATTAGTTCCGGTATTTGACGAAATATCATTTACTTTTACACCAGCACCACTATAATTTAAACTAATTGGTAAATTTAAATTTCCTGCAGAATAATTGTAAATCGGTATATTGATGTTTATTTTTCCACTAAACTCGTTACTTGAGTTTTTTCCAAATTCTGTAAACTGATAAGATTGGGGTGATGGGGGTGTTATATTTGGTAGAAATGAATTGTCAACCGTTGTATTGGTTGTGTTCTGAGCGTAACTAATAGTTTTAAAAAATAGAACTAAAATGATTAAGTAGTTTCTGTATTTCATGGCTTTTATTTTTTAATTTCTTGTTTAATTACTTTAATTCCTTCTTTTCCATTATTGGTGTCTATATTTATTATGTAAATTCCTTCGGGCAAACCATCTAAGTCTATTGGGACAGTTCGGCTGGTTATGGCAAAACTTTGTAGTAATCGCCCTGCTAAATCATATAAATTAGCAGTCCCCGAAGTATAGTCAAAACCGATAATAACATTGGTAAACGAACTAGCAGGGTTAGGGTATAACTCTATAGTTGCTTTTACCACATCTGGTTTTTTAAGGTCTTTTAGTTTTACCACCCAAAAATCAGAGGTCACAGCATCACTGTTGGTTCCAGCCAAAACATATCCTCCATCACGAGTTTCAATGGCTTTGTTCAATACGTTTTTTCCTTTTTTATCGACATTTTTACGCCAAAGTTCCTCGCCGTCATTATCAATTTTTATCACTTCGTAGGATTCAGTACCTTCGGTTTTCTTTTTGGAATTGCCCCGGCTGTAACCACAAAGCAATAGCGTTTCGTCATTGTTTTTTACTAAATTGGTCAAGACATCATCGGTGCCATTGGAATACAATTTTTCCCAAAATACCGCACCACTTTCATCAAGCTTCAAAAGCATAAAATCAGAACCTTGTGGTGAATTTCCTTTTGGAGTAGCACCGTTGGTATTTCCAGCCACTACATAATTTTTATCTTTGGTTTGTATAACCGTATTCAATTGGTCGTCTCCTTTTCCGCCATAGGTTTGTTGCCAAATGAGGTTTCCTTGTTTGTCCAGTTTCATAAACCAAAAGTCATTTTCCCCTTCGTTTTTTTGGTTTTTTTCAAAACCCATATCCGAGTTGGAAACCCCACCCACTAAATAATCTCCATCGGTAGTTTGAGTTATACTTCGCAATTGGTCCAAATAATTGCCACCCATGGTTTTTTGCCATTCTAATTCCCCTTTTTTATCGAGTTTGATTACCCAATAATCCAAATTACCACGACTGTCGGCATCTTTATAAATCGTATTTTTATTATTTTCTGATTTTTTACCTAAATACTTATCAGAGGAAGAACTGGCTCCAATAATAAAACCGCCATCGCTGGTTTGCACGATACATCCCAATTGCTCTTCAGCCAATGCCCCAATTGTTTTTTGCCAAAGTACGTTGCCACCCGCATCCAATCGAATAATCCAAAGGTCTTGCTGACCAATGTTGGCGTCTGTTTTGTCAATTTTCATTGGACTGTCGGAAGTTCCTGCTAGAATGTACCCGCCATCTTTGGTGGCTTGAGCACTAATTAGCATGTCATTATTTGAACCGCCATAACTTTTCTGCCAATCGATTGCTCCATTTTCGCTGATTTTCCAAAGGCAGTAATCGAAATTCCCTTTTCGTTCGGCTTCTTTATTTCCGGATTTGTCAGACAAACTGCTTCCTGCAAGGATAAAACCGTAATCGGGAGTAGGTATTGCATCCAATAAGTATTCGGCTTGTTTGCCTCCAAAGGATTTTTCCCAAAGAATGTTTTGAGAATAACAGGTAATAGATGTTAGTAATGTAAAAAGTAATCCACCGAATGGAATGTAGGAATTGTATTTTTTCATATTTTCTGCTTGTATTACTGTTTATAATTGGCCTCGATGCTACAATTTAAACTGACAGGTCTTGAAAACCTGACAGGTTTATTTTTTCTTCAAAACAAAAAACTACATGCGTTTTTGCATTTTGGAAATTTTCCGATAAATTTTTGAGGGAAATAAATAAAATCAAACAGAAGAAATCTGTTTTATTTTTATTCAGTGTAGACAATCACTTTGAGCAATTGCTATGCAAACATAAATAAATTATTTGTAGTAATTTAAATTATTTACCAAAAAACAACAAAAACAGCTAAATTTAACATTAAATGGATTTTCTTTGCATAAAGAAATAGGTTACTTATGATTAACAAAATTTATTACCTTGGAACTTGCGATACCTGTCGCAAAATAATAAAATC
>CAIJFC010000192.1 GCA_903819815.1 uncultured Bacteroidota bacterium | reverse complement strand
ATTTTATCTGTTACTCGAGCAAAGCGAACAGACAAAGTAAATTTGTGAAATCCGACGCTAAAAAATAGTACGCCACGAATTTGCGAATTAGTATATCTTACTTTTCGATTTAATTCGTCCCGAGAATTCGGGATCATCAAAGAGGAACAAATTTTATAAGTTTTGGTTTTAAATTCGGTAATTCGTGGTAAACAAGTAAGTTGTGCTTCATTTTCGCCACAGAACTAACTGATTTAACTGATTTTATCCGTTTAATCTGTAAAATCCGTGGCTAAAAAATCCGGAAAATTTATGATGCCTCCAATAATTTATTGAATACCCAAAAGATTATTTTGCAGTAAAATAATATTAAGTAAAAATAAAAAATCCCATTCTTTCGAGTGGGATTTTTGTTTTAAAAGAGCTACATTCCTGCAGCTCTTTTTTATATAAAAGTTGAAACTACTAGTTTCCTAAAATTTTCACATTGTCAATTTCCCAAGTAGAAGCAGCCGTAGTTGATGAGGTATATTTAAAGGCCACATAAACAGTGCTATTTCCAGCGCCAACGAAAGAACTTAATGATAGATTTCCTGAATTAGTCCAAACATAATTACCAGCGGAAAGTGCTGCCCCCGTTAAGGTAGTCCAAGTCACCCCTGCAGCATAAGGACTTCCAGTTCCAGAATAGTTTTTAGATACTAAAACTACAATAGGATCTCCTGTAAATTTATAGGCATTATCAAAAGACAAAGTAGCGGTTGTTAAAGTAGATAAATTTTGAACTGGAGAAATCAACCAATCTTCGTTAGCTCTATTAGTAGTTGCATAACCAGACATTTTAGCCATAGACCCTGGATTTCCATAAATAGTACTGTGGGCCCATACTTCAGCTCCAGTTACACTAAATGCAGTCCAAGAAGCAATACCACCATCAAAAGTTTCATTTAATAATGGGGAAAATCTAGGGTTTGTTAATTTAATATCGGCTTCAGTTCGTACCATAAATTGATAATCGGTATTGTATTTTGTCATAATCCCTCTAATTTTTCCACTTCCAGAAGCGACTGCTTTTGAAGCAAAATTAGAATAACCGCTAGTTCTAAAAATTACTGAACTACCGTTAAAATCTTGAATTCTTCTGTTGGTAGCTCCACCAATAGTATTTGGATTGGAAGGGCTTGGATCATAATAAGTGCTGTTGGCAACAACATCATTGTTCACAAATTGAACTCTGTCAAGTTCAATTAATTTATTTAAATAGGCTCCACCACTTACTGCTTGATCAATAGTTACTTGTTGTACTAATTGATCTTCATTTACAGCAGTACAAGTTCTATTTACCGAAGCTTTGAAATCAGTTTCTGACATTCTTCCTACTTCAGCACCTCCTGAAGAGTTGGCATAAAGTCCACCAATTCTCATCCCATCGTATTTTACATCTTTATATAAACCATCCATTTTAATTAGAACTTTTCTTCCTGGCTCATAATTAATAAAGGTAGAAGAGGCATCAACAGGAATGCTGAAAGCTTTTGATCCATCTAATGTTTGAAAAGAAATTGATTTAAAGAAATTACCTCCAATATCGCTAGAAGTAACATAAGCTTCAATTACATCAGAAACACCAGGTACAATGCTAGTATGAACCGCGACAACTGCTCCAGCAGAAATTTGAGAAACTTCTCTGTTTTTTACTAATGAGGTTTCTGAACAGTCCCCTAGGGTAGGTGTTCCAAACTCATCTTTTACACAACTAGTAAACAATCCTGCAGAGAGGATACTAAAAAATACTGATTTTAAAATTATTGATTTCATATTATTGTTATTTATTTTATTAGAAATTGATATATAAATTTAAGAAATAGGTTCTTCCGAAACCGTAAAAATATCTAGGGGCAAATGCCGGAGTTCCACTTGAAACGTCTTGGTTTAATTGTCGGTAGTTGGAGTTTCTTGCTTGCTCAAACCCCCCTGTTTTGTATACAATATCCATAACATTATTCACACTTGCAAAGAATCCAAAGGTGTTATCTCCAACTTTCCAAGATTTCCCACCAACTAAATTTAATAAAGCAAAATTATCAAATTTTTCTTGCTTTAGCAATTCGTTTGCTCTAGCTTGAGTTGCCTCTGGAAATGGATTGTTATTAACCCCTAAAGGATCTGTAAAAAAGCGATCTGTTCTTGTAATTGGAGCAACATCAATATAGTTATTAGCAAGGTAATTTATGTTAGCGCCAACCCACCAGAATCTAGGATCTCTATATTCAACCCCAAAAGAAGCAGCAGCTTGTGGCATACCTGATTGTTTGTAATTTTTCAATTTAGATTGTCCATAATCATTTAATGGCATTGGATTATCAACAGTTGCCGCAGCATCTGAACTCACTTTTACATTTGGATTGCTGTCAAAAATATAGTCGCCATAAGCAATGCTAGTCGTAACTTTAATGGTTGAAGTAATAGGATATTCAGCGCCAAATTCAATCCCTGCGTTTCTCTTATCTATATTAGTAACGGTTTCTGCTACAAAGACATTGCTTTCATTTGCATCAGTTGCCGGATCATCAATTCCTGCACCGTCTCCAAAAAAGAAGGAAGTTTCGGTTTGATTTTGAATTTTAGAATAAAAAGCCGTCAATCGCAATTTTAATTTTGGAGCAGAAATGATATAACTCGCATCGGCACTAGAAACAGTTTCATTTGAAACCCCGTCAGTTACATTATTAGCAACTCTGGCATTATTAAATACATTTCTTAAACTTGGCGCTTTTGACATGTAAACACCATTAAAGTTAACGTATTGACGTCCTGAAATTTTGTAAGTTAAACCTCCTTTAAATCCAAAATTATCAAATACTTTTTTCGAGCTATAGCCATAAGAATTGGAAGCGTAGTAGCCATTTTTAAATAAACCTTCTCTTTCATATTCCGAACGAGAGAAAGATTGGGCTAAATAAAAGTCAACTTTTTTGTAAACAAATTTGAATTGGGTAAAGGCATCAATTTTAGTGGTATGCAAATTATAATTGTAACCATAAATATCTCCTTTTCCAACCACTCTATTTGGATTGTTCAAATCAGATTGTTGTTGGTCACCAACGCCAAATAAATTCAAGTCACTGAAAGAACTACCTCCTAATAAATCAAGCATATTTTTAAAATTATGCGATTTCAATTTAGTGAAACTTCCACCTGCATTTAATATAATATTATCTGAAAGCTGAGAGCTTAATATTGAATTTGCAACCATCTGAGTGTCATCGGTACGGTCTTCAAAGAGAACGTATTTACTGGTTCCGCTAATAGAATTGGCACGATACATTGACGTCCAATCTATTTGTTTATTAGTGAAAAAGTTGGCATTTAGAGATCCAATATATGCAGGGTTAGTTGGATCATTAGGATTGTATAAACTTATACCACCCAAACCACCCGGAAGATACGCAGCTGGATTTTGAAGCGTTACTGCAGCCGGGTCATTTTCAAATAATGAAGAATAATAACTAGGTAAATTTCTGTAATAGGTAGGATCAGGATTGTTTGCTCCCTGAAAGTCAATTCTACTATTTCCAATTTTTCCTGTTTGATAAGAAACATTGATATTCAAATTGGTTTTTGAAGATAGTTTCCAATAATTACTTAATATAAACAATGGTTCTTCAACCGTTTTTATTCTGGAATTTCTTTTTTCTCCATTTTGCCAACCCCAGTAAGAATTGTATTTTTCACCACCAAGATTAGTTACCTCTTGTGTATTTGGGGAATTTTTAGCTCTACTATTTTGCCCGAAAATAGCGGTAAAATTTAAGCTATTATTTTTAGTAATTTTTCTTTCAACTGTTGCAAAAAAGGAATTGGCACTATAATTTGTCCCCTGGAAATAGCCTTCTTGCGCCCAACGTCTAGAAGCAGAAATGGTATAAGCCCATCCGTCACTTCTCATACCAGAAGCTATAGTACCCATAATTCTTCCAGTATAATTGGTATTCGTTCCTCCAAAAGAAATTCTATTTCCTGGGCGGTATAAAGAAGCTCTAGTGTTTATTTCATTAGTTCCTAAAATTCCTCCAAAAGTATAATCAGATGGAGCAGAACCATTGGTAAACTCTTGATTACGAGTAGCGTCATTCAACCCTCCCCAATTACTGTATTGCGGTCTTCCGTCATAGATTTTGTTCATGGAAATTCCATTAATCATGGTAACCCCATATTCATTATCTAAACCTCTCATTTTGAAACGAGCCTGACCCCAGTTAAAAGCCGCCGATTGTTGGAACACATCTCTTGATGCTTGAAGCAAACTTGAAGTGCTTTCAGAACCACTGTTGTCATCACCTAAATCGGAATCGGTAATAGTAATTAAACTTAATTGTCTTTCAGCGGTAATATCAGATTCTAAAATTATAGTTCCTAAATCCAATATCTTTCCAGCTACAATTTCAACAGGAAGTAATTGGTCTTTATAACCGGTAATTTTAATTTGAACCAATTGATTACCAACCGCGACAGTTTCAAAAATAAATTTACCTTCCCCATTGGTGAGCTGAGTTAAATTTGAATTTTGAATAGAGGCAATCGCATTTTGTAATGGTTTTTGAGTTTTAGCATCTACTACCTTTCCAGATATCCCAGAAATATTTTGAGCAAAAACAAAAAACACTTGCATTACAAATAAGGTACTAATAAAGAGTTTTTTCATATAGTATTTTTAAATTAACCCGGCTTTTTAATTTATTTAGAATTTAGGGCTTACAAATTTACAAGAATTAATGTTACAAATTTCAATATAGTAATCGTTTGTGTTAAAATTGTTAATTTATTTACATTTAAATACAACGTAATTGATGGTATAATGATTTAAAAGATTCAATTTTAGCGTATTCACAATCAGTTTCGAATTTCTTAAAATTGACTTAATCATTATCAATTATTAATTTCTTAATATGGTTATGGTATTAATCTGTAATAATATTTTACATTTGTAGCCCTTCTGTATTAAAGTCGAGGATATTAAAACTGAAATTCTATGAACTTAAGAAATAAAATCACGCTACTTTTTCTGTTTTTTACAATTATTTGCAGCAATGCGCAGCAAAAGAAATTTTCTGTTCATACAGTGGCTTTCTATAATTTAGAGAACTTATTTGACACCATAAACAACCCAAACTTTGATGAAGAATGGTTGCCAAATGGAGCGCAAAACTGGACTTCTGAAAAATACAATAAGAAATTAGAAAATTTAGCAAGAGTGCTTTCAGAAATAGGAACAGGGGAAAATCCAAATTCTCCAACATTAATTGGCGGTTCAGAAATTGAAAACAGAGGAGTTTTAGAAGACTTAGTAAAACAACCTAAATTGGCCGTAAACGATTATGGAATAGTACATTATGAATCCCCTGACAAACGCGGAATTGATGTGGCGCTTTTATACCAAAAAAAGCACTTTAAGCCTATAAGTTCCGTTAATATACCTTTACTTGTTTATAGAAACAATTCTAAAATTGTAGAGAAAAATACTGGCGAAACCGCCGAAGACAAAGCCGATAGCGATAAAAATGAAGTGGCAATAGACAACCGAGTTTACACAAGAGATGTATTATTAGTAACCGGAATGTTAGATGGTGATGAGGTAAATATCATTGTAAATCACTGGCCCTCAAGATCTGGTGGTGAAAAAAAGAGCAGCCCTTTTAGAGAAGCAGCCGGAAGATTGAATAGAAAAATTATGGATTCAATTTATAAAATAAATCCAATTGCCAAAATAATCATTATGGGTGATTTAAACGATGGTACCTACAATAAAAGCGTAAAAGAGGGAATTGGAGCAAAATTAAAAAAGGAAGAAGTGAAACAATTTGGGGTATACAATCCTTTCGAGCAAATGGCAATTGACGGGAATTCTTCCCTTTTTTATAGAGATGCCGGAGATATTTTCGACCAAATAATGGTGTCCGAAACATTAATTAAAAAAGACTATTCGTCCTACAAATATTGGAAATCAGGAATTTACAACAAACCGTTTATGATACAAACCACCGGCCAATACAAAGGATATCCTCTAAGGCACACCATAAACGAGATAGGTTTTAGCGACCACTTTCCAGTTTATATTTATCTTATAAAGGAGGAAAAATAAATAAAAAACCGCTATTCAATTGAGTAGCGGTTTATTTATATAATATCATTTTTTTGGAGCTAATTGCTTCGCCAGTTCGCTTCACTCGAGTCGGCTATCATTCTAAATCCTCGTTAAAAAGCTCGGGATTTTCCCTTCTATCCGGGCTAGGGAGTTCGATTCCTATTTCAGTTCATATTGCAATCTAACGGTAATTCTTGCGGTTTTATTTTTACTAAATTGATCGTTATTTCCGCCGTAACTATCTTCTTCAGTGGATCCTTGACCTGTAATTTGAAAAACTCCCATACTTGCGTCTTTAAGTTTGCCCAAGTCACCATCCGCAGTATTTACTATTTTATTAGCTCGTTGACTTGCATCTTTTGTTGCATTTTCAATTAAACTCTGTTTCAAACTTGGTAAATCTGAATAAGTATATTGGATAGTATTTGAGGTAAGCTCAATTCCAGAATTAATTAATTCAGATGTTTTATTTGAAACCTCTTCGATGCGTTTCATAAGTTCAGGATTTTTCTTTGCCGAAAAGGAAATACTTTGAGTCGCCTCGTAACCATCAAAAACCTGTTCCGTTTTTATGTATTCATCACTTGAATTACTAACCTTAATTTCTCTGAATTTTTTTTGAAAATTGACCGCTCCAAAAGAAAATTCATTTGACTTAAATCCCTTTCCAATAAAGTAATCAGACACTATTTTTTGATCAGAAATAATTTTACTATATGCTGATTTTATATCCATACTAGTAGCGGTAAAGCTACCGGACCATAAAATTTCATCCGAAACAAAATCTTTAGAACCAAGTCCAATTACAGAAATTGAATCAAGATTTTCATTCCTTTTTTTAAAGGATTGGCCCAGAATAAATGCAGTAATAATAATTGCAACCCCAATAATAATTGTTGATTTAAATTTGTTTTCCATTTCTTTTAAATTAAGTTGAATAATGTCCTTTAGTATATACGTAAAAGTAGGATAATAATTGTGTTTATTTAAAAATACATTATTTTCTTTTATTAGCAAAAAATCGCTTCATCAATTCCGAAGCTTCCTCCGCCAAAACGCCACGAACAACATTCGTTTTAGGATGCAATTGCGTTCCCATTTTCTCAAAACCTCGGTTTTCATCGCTTGCGCCAAATACAACTTTTGAAATCTGACTCCAATACAAAGCGCCAGCACACATTTGGCAAGGTTCTAAAGTAACATATAAGGTGCAACCCGTTAAGTATTTTCCGCCAAGGAAATTTGCCGCCGAAGTAATGGCTTGCATCTCAGCATGAGCAGTAACATCATTAAGGAGTTCTGTGAGATTATGAGTTCTCGCAATGATTTTATTATCAACTACAATCAAAGCGCCCACAGGAATTTCGCCTTTTTCAAAAGCCAATTCTGCTTCTTGCAAAGCTTTTTTCATAAAATATTCGTCACTGAAAGGATTTTCCATAATTGAGGGCACTAAATCACAAGCTATTAACTTTTTGTGAATCTTTGTGAAACAACTTTTTATCGATTGTAAAAATACAATTTCAAATCGTACATTTGCATAATGTCGAATAATTTACTTTCAAATATCAATTCTCCATCCGATTTACGACTTCTTGACGAAGGGCAACTTCCTCAATTAGCGCAAGAGTTACGTGATTTTATTATTGATATTGTAGCCGTAAAAGAAGGGCATTTGGGAGCTAGTTTGGGCGTTGTAGAACTAACGATTGCCTTGCATTATATCTTTGATACTCCCAATGATTTATTGGTTTGGGATGTGGGTCACCAAGCCTACGGACATAAAATCCTCACGGGAAGACGAGAGAATTTTCATACCAACCGACAACTGAACGGAATTTCAGGTTTTCCAAAACGAAGCGAAAGCAATTTCGATACTTTTGGCGTAGGTCATTCTTCCACTTCAATATCTGCCGCTTTAGGAATGGCAATTGCCTCGAATTTAAAAGGAGATTTCAACAAACAACATATTGCTGTTATTGGTGATGCTTCAATAGCTTCCGGAATGGCGTTTGAAGGATTGAATCACGCCGGAGTTACCGATGCTAATTTATTGGTAATTCTAAACGATAATGCTATTGGAATTGATCCAAGTGTTGGCGCTCTAAAAAACTATTTAACTGCCGTAAAAGAAGGAAAAAATCCAAGGGGCAACAACATGATTAAATCCCTAAATTTCGATTATTCAGGCCCAATTGATGGGCACGATATTTTTGAGGTTCTCAAAGAATTAAAAAGATTACAAAAAACAAAAGGACCTAAATTCCTTCATATTATTACCACAAAAGGGAAGGGATTGCAACAAGCTGAAGACAACCAAGTGCAATACCACGCTCCCGGAAAATTTGATAAAATCACGGGAGATATTATTGCAAAATCGGAGCAACATTTACCTCCAAAATACCAAGATGTTTTTGGATTAACGGTATTGGATTTGGCGAAAGCCAATGAAAAAATAATCGGAATTACCCCTGCCATGCCTTCAGGAAGTTCCTTAAAATTCATGATGGATGCGTTTCCAAAACGTGCCTTCGACGTTGGAATTGCGGAACAGCACGCGGTAACTTTAGCGGCAGGAATGGCAACACAAGGAATGGTAGTTTTTTGTAATATTTATTCTACCTTTTTGCAACGAGCGTACGACCAATTGATTCACGATGTGGCTTTGCAAAATCTTCCCGTTATTTTCTGTCTAGACAGATCAGGATTGGTTGGCGAAGATGGCGCAACGCACCACGGGGTTTTTGATTTGGCGTATTTGCGTTGTATTCCAAATATGATTGTATATGCACCAATGAATGAAATAGCGCTTCGAAATATTTTATATACCGCCCAATTGGGATTAAACAATCCAATTGCAATTCGCTATCCTAGAGGTCGTGGGGAAATTGTAGATTGGCAAAAGCCCTACGAAAAAATTGAAATTGGGGAAGCAAATTCTCTAAAAGAAGGAACTACAACCGCTGTTTTATCCAATGGTACAATAGGAAACTCAGTTACATTGGCATTAGCCAAAATGAATAACCCTGAAACTATTGCACACTATGATTTTGCATTTGTAAAACCTTTAGACGAAAATGCGCTGCATACTATTTTTAATAAATTTGAAAAAATAATTACCATTGAAGATGGCGTAATCAAAGGGGGTTTTGGAAGTGCTATTTTAGAATTTGCCTCACAAAAAAATTATTCAATCCCAGTTCTAAATCTTGGAATTCCAGATGAATTCATTGAACAGGGAACGGTAGAAGAATTACATCACTATTGTAAAATAGATGTGGAAAGTATAATTTCAATTTTAGCATAAAAAAAATCCAACCATTTTCATGAGTGGATTTTTTATAAAATTATTTTAAAACTAGTTTTTAATAATTTTTTGAGAATAATTTAAGTCACCTCCAGAAATTCGTAGCACATAAATTCCAGATTCTACCGATTTTAAATCAATTGCTTTTTCTGAATTAAACATTTCGTTTTTAGCAGAGTAAACTATTCTACCATTTAAATCAACTACTTGAATATTTACATTTCCTGAGTATTGATTTATGCTGATGTTAAACACCCCATTTGATGGATTTGGAGAAATTGAAACTCCTTTATTGTTGGAGAAATCTTCATTTGCCAATGTTCCATTGGTAAACAATCCAGAGAAAACACCTCTTCCATAGGTTGAAGCATATACAGCATAATCATTTCTTAAATCCAAATCAGTAACTTTCACATTGCTCATTCCATTGAAAGATTGGAACCATACAGGAGAAGCGGTATCGAAAGTTGAAGTAAACCAAACTCCAAGGTCGGTTCCAATTATTACTTCATTAAGTTTTAATGGGTTTTGTAAAATACACTTCACCGGCATGTCAGGAAGATTTCCTTCTTTGTTTTCCCAAGAAGCTCCTCCGTCAGAACTGTACCATATATTAACCACATTGTAGTTATGGAAAGTCACGAAAATATCATTATTGGATGCTCCTAATTCTACATCAGAAATACTTCCTATAAATTCAGGCCCTGTAATATCTGTCCATGTTACATTAGCAACAGTAGTAGTGTTTGCATTTGCAGATCGTATCAGTTTGCCATTTTTTAAACCTGCTAATAAAACAGTAGCATTTGTAGTATATTTAGAAACAGTTAAAGCGGTTACAAAAGTTGTAATTAAAGCATTTGTGATCGTAGATTTAACAGAAGCAGTTGCGTTAGCAGGATTAGTGTTCGTATAACGTCTGATTCCGTACGTAGCGGCAGTTGAATTTCCATAATCTGCATACAAAATATCTCTACTTGAATCCAATGCCATTTGAGCAATAAAGGCCCCATTTTCAGTAGATTCACTGTTTAATAATTTTGAACCACCTGTTGTTGTTCTAGAATAGATGCTTTGATTCCAAACATAATTTGTAATCATATACTTATCGAAACCTTGGTCAAATAAACTGATCCCCCCGTCTCCTCCTTGAACTCTACTACTGCTATTAGTAGTTCCGGTTACCGCAGAGAAATATTGAGTACCATTATCTTGAGCACCAGCTACAAAATGATCATTTGTTAAACCGCTAACGGTTGAGGTTGGCGCTACACCAACAGCATAAAATTGAGTTACATTAAAACCAGAATTTCTTGATGTAATTCCAGAATTTGCTGTAGCTGTAGGTAAATCTCCGCAATAATAAACGCCTCCATCAGTTCCAAAAACCACAGTATTGGAATTACCGGGTTTGAAGGTAATTGCATGGTGGTCAGAGTGAACTGAAGAGCCTGAATTCCATGTTGAAATTTGATTCCACGTTGCAGCACCATCTGCCGATCGAAACAAATCAATTCCTCCAACACATACTATTTGATCGTTACTAGGATCCGCTTCAATTACTAAATCATACCAAGCTTGAGCGCCCGTAAATCCATAAGTGTCTGTTCTTGCATCCGGATTTAAAGTTACTGTAGGCAATGCAGGGGTTGTAGTAGTTGCAAATCCATCGGTAGTTTTAATTATTTGAACTTCAATTCCCTGTGTTGCTGAAGCCTGTTTTAATTGAGCTAATACGTATATTAAGTTAGGATTGGTTGCCGAAGCTTCAATTTCTGTTCTTGATCCACCGCCATTTGCAGTAACGGTATATTTATCAGTGAATGTTGCCCCACCGTCAGCGGAACAAAATACTTTTCCACCGCCATCGCCACGAGAAAAACTAGTTTTCGTAGCTACCCAAATTTTATTATCGGCACCAATTTCTATATCGTTAGGGCAATGTTTGTTGCCCGCTGTAGTGAGAGGAAGGTTTAACAAAGTCCAAGAAGTACCCCCATTATTCGTTTTGTAAACACCATAATTGTTAGCTCCCATGTAGGTTGTAGCATTGGCATCACCATAGTAAGAATCTGCAACAGCAACAAATACTTCAGAAACCCCTGCGTTATTTCTAATAGCAATTTTATTGATGTGTTGCGCTCCTGGAACAATATTCCCTGAAACAGCCCCCGGAACACTTGGGTTCAAAGTAACATTAACTGCTCCACTTGCCAATGCTGCTTCAATAAGATTTCCATCAGTCATAGAAACCATAATTGAAGGAATAGTAATTGTAGTATCAGTTCCTCCCATAGAAATTGGTGGCCCAGAAATATTATTCATCATAATAACCGCTATTGCACCTGCGTCTTGAGCCATTTTTACCTTAACGGCAAACGTACAGCTACCTCTTCTTATTAATGCTATTTTGCCACTTAAGGCAGCTCCATTTGTTAGAGCGCTACATCCAAGAGAAGTTGGAGCAGAAACCCCATCATTTACTAGTACAATATTTCCTGTAATTGGAGTTGTAATTGCCGCTCCAAAAGAAGTATTAGGAATACAAGGATATACACCTGCAACTCCTGACGGGCTATTTACTGTTAAATTTGAAGCAGTTGTAAAAATGGTAGCTCCAGAAATACCTCCAAAAACCTTAGTCCAAGTTGCGCCACCGTTTATAGATTTCCAAACACCATCTCCACCAGCGTCTCCACCAGTCCAAGACTCTCCGGTTCCAACATAAAAAATATTGGTATTATTTGGGTCATAAGCAAGGCAAGAAACATTTAAGTTGTCTGAAATATTAACTCTAGTCCATGTAGATCCAGAAATTGAAATGGATGTATTTTTCCATAAACCACCACTTACTCCTCCTGCAAAAACAGTTTCACGAGTAGCATCGTTAGGATCAAACATAATTGCTCTTGTTCTTCCACCTACATTTGTTGGCCCTCTTTCCACCCATGCATTATCTACCGCGTCACCAGGAACTCTACCAGTAGCAAGAATACGTTGTCTTTCTTCTAATAATTGTTTTCTAATTACCTCTAAATTTTCAGTAGTTGGTCGTCCTAAAACAGGGTTCATAGTTAATTCCCACTCACTTTCAAAATATTTATTTGGCGGAACACCATTTTTCCCACCTTCTTCTACAGATAGGTAGGCATTTTTTGAAAATGGGCTATGACTTTGGTAATAAGCCAGTTTTTTTCTTAACTCAAGTGTTTTTTTACTTGGTTTAGCTTTTTTGTTTTTTTCAATTGTGGCTGATAATGCTTTAGATTCTTTTTCTGTCTGAGAAAACCCTGACACAATAAAGAAAATTGATAAAATCGAAATAAGTAGTTTGTTTTTCATAATATGAATTTGAAATTTTTAAGATTGTAAATATAATAATATCATTTGTTATTGCAAATAATTTCATTGTAATCGGTTTAAATTTAACTTCTTGACGCATTTATGGTATTAAATAATATATAGGCATTACCATCCGTTAGCAGAGAAATAAAATGACAAATATGTAGAAGTCTGTCGTATAAATTGTCTTTTTCAACACGGAATTTTTCTGGAAGTAATTGTAAAACCAAACTGTCAAAATTAGAGGCTTTACCGTCATAATTATTATTGAACGCAGTAGTAAATTTATCCAAAAGCGTGTTAATTATCTGATAACCGGTCAATTCTTTTTCAATAACTTCGCGACTTCTATAGATTTTTTTCACACTCAATTTGATGATATCATCCATTTGTGCTTTGTATTTACTTTTATCGGTGAGCGCATATGGGAATTTTCCATTTAAAATTGCTTCTTCATTTTCAATAAATACATTTACAGCATCATTTATTAAACTACCAATTGCTATGGCACGTAAATAACTAATTCGATCTTCTTTAGAAGTTAAAGTGTTGTATTTATTAGTGTCAATACTGTCTTTCACCAAATTAATTAAATATTCCAAAGCATAATCTTCAGAAACCAAACCAAGGTTTATTCCATCTTCAAAGTCAATAATAGTGTAGCAAATGTCATCTGCTGCTTCAACTAAATACGCCAAAGGGTGTCTTTCAAAACCAACGTCTTTTCCCGATTTATTTGGAATCATCCCTAATTCTGAAGCTACTTCTTTAAAAAATGCCACATCCGGTTGAAAAAAGCCAAATTTTTTATCAGCAATTGCTGGGGTTGGTTTTTTAGGCAAACTCTCCTTGGGGTATTTCATATACGCTCCAAGCGTAGCGTACGAAATTCGCAAACCACCTTCATTTCCCGGTCTTGAGCTGGTTAAAACAGAAAATCCATTGGCATTTCCTTCAAAATCAATTAGGTCTTGCCATTCTTTATCAGATAATTTGGCTTTGTATTTTTGACCATTTCCAATGGAAAAATATTCGCCAATTGCTTTTTCGCCTGAATGACCAAAGGGAGGATTTCCAATGTCGTGAGCCAAAGATGCTGCCGCAACAATTGCTCCAAAATCGTTCATTTCATAACCATGAATTTCATTTAAATACGGATATTTTTCTATTATTTTCTTTCCAACTAATCTTCCAATGGATCTACCTACAACCGAAACTTCCAAGCTATGGGTTAATCTTGTGTGAACAAAATCGGTTTTAGACATTGGAATTACTTGCGTTTTATCTTGCAAACTTCGAAATGCCGATGAAAAAATAATTCGGTCATAATCGACTTCAAATCCCAATCGGGTGTCGTCTTGTTCTTTGCGCAAGCGCTTAAAAGTGTCTCCCTGTCTTTTTAGTGATAATAATTCTTCCCACTTCATTTGTTTGATAGCTTTGGTTTAATTCACGAATATACAAAATAGGATCGAAGTTCCTTAATTGCAATTAATAAAAAAATAAAAAAGCAATTCGGTATTATCTAGCTACTTGTCCCTATCATAAAATATCTTATTTTTGCATCTATTCTTGACTAGTTTCGAGGATTTCAAAATTACAATTATGATGCAAAATCCTAAAAGATATACCATAACGGCAGCGTTGCCTTATACTAATGGCCCAATTCATATTGGACATTTGGCGGGCGTTTACGTACCTTCAGATATTTATTCCCGATATTTAAGATTACAAGACAAAGACGTTTTGTTTGTTTGCGGAAGCGACGAACACGGTGTTGCCATTTCAATGAAAGCCAAAAAAGAAGGAGTAACGCCTCAGGAAATCATTGATAAATATGACGGAATAATTCGTCAATCGTTTATAGATTTTGGGATTTCTTTTGATAATTATTCGAGAACGTCATCCAAAATTCATCACGATACCGCTTCTGAATTTTTCAAAAAATTATATGACAATGGTGATTTTATCGAGCAAGTAACCGAACAATTATATGATGCTAAAGCAAATCAATTTTTAGCCGACCGATTTGTGACTGGAACTTGTCCAAAATGCGGACATGAAGAAGCGTATGGCGACCAATGTGAAAAATGTGGCTCAACGCTAAATGCAACGGATTTAATTAATCCAAAATCTACAATTACAGGTGAAATTCCCGTTTTGAAATCGACAAAACATTGGTTTTTACCATTGGATCGATACGATGATTTTTTAAGAGAATGGATTTTGGTTGGTCATAAAAACGATTGGAAGCCGAATGTTTACGGACAAGTAAAATCATGGATTGATGGCGGTTTAGAGCCTCGAGCAGTTACTCGAGATTTAGATTGGGGAATTGACGTTCCCGTTGAAGGAGCGGAAGGAAAAAAATTATACGTGTGGTTTGATGCCCCAATTGGATATATTTCTGCAACTAAAGAATGGGCTGCGAGAGAAGGAAAAGACTGGGAACCGTATTGGAAAAATGAAGACACTAAACTGGTTCACTTCATTGGAAAAGACAATATTGTTTTTCATTGTATCATTTTCCCTGCGATGTTAAAAGCCGAAGGAAGTTATATTTTACCCGATAATGTTCCTGCAAACGAATTCTTGAATTTGGAAGGAAACAAATTATCGACTTCAAAAAATTGGGCGGTTTGGTTGCACGAATATTTAGAAGATTTTCCAAATCAGCAAGATGTTTTGCGTTATGCAT
>CAIJFC010000191.1 GCA_903819815.1 uncultured Bacteroidota bacterium | reverse complement strand
CCGATTAAAAATAATTGCATAAATTTGCATAAAATAATAGCCTTGAAAAAAGTCATCCTTATTTTATTATTGTTCATCGTATTTACTAGTTGTAAAACAACTTCAGTGATAGTTACCTCTAAATCTGAGGCTGAAAAACAGGGTTTATACAAAAAACCTGAAAACTCAGTAGTTATAAAACCTGAGAAGAAAAAGAAGAAAGTTCTTGAAAATAAAATTGAAACAGCAACTTCAGAAACAAGTCAAAAAGTTGACATAAAAAGCAGGTTAAGTACTAATGAAAACTCAGAAGATTATATTGTTAACAATAATGATTCAAGTTATTTAGCTGAGCAATTAATTAATACCGCTACAGCAAATTTAGGTGTAAATTATAGAACGGGCGGGACCACTCCAAATGGTTTTGATTGTTCTGGATTAATGTTTTATACTTTTAGTAAATTTAATATATTA
This sequence comes from uncultured Bacteroidota bacterium, assembly GCA_903819815.1. Classification (GTDB taxonomy): domain Bacteria; phylum Bacteroidota; class Bacteroidia; order Flavobacteriales; family Flavobacteriaceae; genus Flavobacterium. The sequence continues at coordinate 32,586 of CAIJFC010000191.1, read as the reverse complement.
CTACCTAGATCATCCAATGAAATGTCAAATTTAGGTACTGTTTTGAAACCCGATGAAATCAGAAAAGGGGATTTAATATTTTTCAAAACCAATGGCCGGAAAATAATAAATCATGTTGGAATGGTTGTGGAAGTATTGGAAAATGAAATTAAATTTATTCATTCTTCTTCTTCAAATGGGGTAAAAATATCTTCCACCAAAGATGCATATTACAAAAGAACTTTCGCTCAAGTAAACCGAGTTTATACTTCCTTTTAAAGTCTAATAAAAAGACTACATTAGGAGAATGAAAATACTTCAATTTCCTTTAATGAAAATTACCATCTGGTTTATATTTGGAATTGTATTTTCCTACAATTTCAATCCAAAACCAACCACTACTTTCATAATTACAGGAATATTTCTCGTTCCATTTATTTTGACTTTATATTTATCAAAACGAGATTTTATCCAAAAAATTTATTTTGGAATAGCCACCTATATTTTGTTTTTTCTAATTGGATGTTTAACTCAAGTAATTCATAATGAACGCTATAATGATGGTAATTATGTAAATTTAATATTAAATGAAAATGAAAATCACTGTATAGAAGTTGTAGTAAGGGAAAAATTAAAAAGTAATTCTGTAACTGATAAATTTATCGGATTGGTAAATAGAATTGACAATAAAAACTGTTCTGGAAAAATTCTAGTACAAATTCCAAAAACCCAAGAAAATTCAAGAATTCAAATTGGGAGCCGAATTCAAATTAGTGGCAAACTTGTAATAAATAAAAACCCACTAAACCCAAACCAATTTGATTATGGTAAATACTTGAACAATAAATCTATTTTTGCTCAAATTTATGCCAAAACCAATTCGATTAAAATTAACGATAAAATTGACAAAAATATCTGGTATTATTCAGATCATCTTAGAAATAAAATAATAACCAACTTAGAAAAAAATAATTTTTCCAAAGACGAATTACAAGTGGTTAGCGCGCTTATATTAGGGCAACAACAAGATATTTCAAAAGAAATACTAAACGATTATCAATATGCTGGAGCAATTCACATTCTGTCAGTTTCAGGTCTGCACGTAGGATTTATATTGCTATTTCTGACATTTTTGTTAAAACCAATCCCAAAAAACAAACTAGGAAACACCATTCGATTAATCATAATTATAATTTGTCTTTGGGGCTTTGCAATTTTGGCGGGACTTTCACCGTCGGTTATTCGTTCTGTAACCATGTTTTCGTTTGTAGCCGTGGGAATGTATTTAAAAAGAAGTACCAATATTTTCCATACTTTATTAGTTTCGATGTTTCTAATTTTATTTTTTCAACCTTACTTTTTATTTGATGTTGGATTTCAATTGAGTTACTTATCACTATTTTTTATTTTGTGGCTACAACCTTTATTGTCTAATATATGGACACCCAAAAACAAAATTGTCAATTACTTTTGGGACATTTTAACGGTGTCTTTTGCAGCTCAAATCGGTGCTTTTCCGCTGAGTATTTTCTACTTTCATCAATTCCCTGGTTTGTTTTTTATTACTAATTTAATTATAATTCCATTTTTAATTGTAATTATGGGCTTGGGAGTTCTCGTAATGGTATTGGCAGCTTTTGATTTTGTTCCGATTATAACCATGAAATCACTAGAATTTTGCATCTATTATTTGAACAAAATTATCAATTGGGTGGCATCATTTGAGCAATTTATTATTAAGGATATTCCTATTAATTGGCAAACCTTATTTTGTTTGTACCTGCTAATAATAACGCTTATTATTTTGTTTAAAAAACCAACTTATCCTAAAATTGTAGTTGCATTATTTAGTTTGTTGCTATTACAATCGACGCAATTCATAACCCACTTGGAAATTGAAAATCAACACGAATGGATTGTTTTTAATAGCTGGAAAAATACACTCATTACGGAGAGAAATGGAAATGAGGTGGCGGTTTATGGCAATGATAGTATTACTAATAAAATAGCTTTCAATACCTCTTTAAAATCGTACTTAATTGCCAACAACAGCAAAGTAAATAGCATAAATAAAATTCAAAATTTGTATTATTTCAAAGATAAAAAGATATTGGTGATTGATAGTTTAGGTATTTATTCAAAAGAAATAAATCCAGACATTATTATTTTAAGGCAGTCACCAAAAATAAATTTAGAGCGATTAATTGAAATAAATCGTCCGAAATTAATTGTTGCAGATGCCTCCAATATTAAAACCACTATCCAACTTTGGAAAGGAATTTGTGCCAAAAAGAAAATCCCTTTTCACGCTACTGCAGAAAAGGGATTTTATAGGGTTAACTAATTTTATTTCTTTTTCAAAATTCCATTGGCAGTTTCTAGCCAAACTTTCGGTCCGCCAGCCAAATATCCTGTGTTGCCTAATTTGTCCATATTGATTTTTCCGTCATTTAGTGTTGCATTAACAAACCAAACTGTCGGGTATCCTTGAACGGCAAAAAACTGTTGCAATTGATTGTTTTGTTCTGTAATTTCAGGTGCTAAAACGGTTCTTCTTGGAAAATCCAATTCCACTAGAACCACATTATCATTGGCCCATTTTTTGAATTCAGGGGTTTTAAATACTTCTGTTTGAAGTCGAATGCACCATCCGCACCAATCACTTCCTGTAAAGAAAAGCAAAAGTGGCTTTTTAGTTTTATTAGAAATTTCAATAGAATTTTTAAGATTATTATTCCACACTAATTCTTGTGCTTCAACGGCATAAGAACCCAGAATAAACAATAGTGTTAAAAGTATTTTTTTCATTTCAATGAATATTAAATTAATATCTTTAAATAGTTCCGAAATATCGGAAATTTATTTGACTTCTTGCATTAATTTTTTAATAAAAGGTGAAATTACTATTAAAATCACACCCGCAATTAGAGCGTAAATAGCCAATGTATAATATCCATCTGTATAAGATTGCAATTTAGATAACAAAGTCGTTCCACCATTTGATTGTGAAATTGCTGCGCCTAATTTTCCTGCAGCTAATTGACCAAAAGCACTTGCTAAAAACCATAATCCCATCATCATTCCAAACAATCTTTTTGGTGATAATTTTGTTATTATAGACATTCCGATTGGACCTAGACAAAGTTCTCCAATTGTAGTCACAAAATAGGCAAATGTAAAAAGATTTAATGATGTCAATCCTTCAAAATTTGCAAAAAATTTAGTGTAATAAAATAAAAAGAAAGAAGCTGAAAGAAATAAAAACCCTATTCCAAATTTAATTAATGTATTAGGTTCTATTTTCTTTTTTGCCAACCACAACCATAATAATCCGATTAAAGGACTTAAAATAATTACAAAAAAAGTATTGGAGCTATTGTTTACTATATTTGGATCAATTGTGAATCCAAGTAAATTATTATTTAAATTATCTTTGGCAAAAAGTGATAATGAACCTCCACTTTGTTCATAAATTGCATTAAATAAAAAGTAGAAAAAGATAAAAGAAAAAGCAGCTATTAGTTTTTTTTGCAAACTTACTTCTCCCAATTTTAATAATTCAAAAATAAAATATCCAATAGCAATTATTCCGATTGTATACATGAAGTAATCTGTATAATCTGTATTAATTACCATTGTATAAATAAATGGAATACTTAAAAGCGAACCAGCATAAACTGCTATTTCTCTAACTTTTCTTTTAGATTCTGGCAAGGCCAAAAGTGGAGAATCTCCAATTGGTCCAAGATGCTTTTTTGTAAATAAAAAAGTTACTAATCCCGCAATCATTACAATTGCAGCTGCCAAAAAACACAATGTCCAAGAGTGAAATTTTCCTAAATAAATACAAAGAGCTCCTCCAAACAGTCCTCCAATATTTATACCAGCATAAAACATTCCGTAACCTGCATCTCTTCTCGGATCTTTTTCATGGTATAATTCACCAACCATTGAAGATATGTTTGGTTTAAAAAATCCTGTTCCAATAATTGAAAATGCTATTCCATAATAGAACATTTGTTGAGGAGCAAATGCGATTAGTAAATTTCCAAGAATCATTACAATTCCACCGAAAAATAAAGATTTTTTGAAGCCTAAAACTTTATCCGCAAAGATTCCTCCAATAAAAGTAAACGCATAAACAAATGCCTGAATTGCTCCATATTGCAAATTAGCGGCATCATCTTTTAATAATAACTGATCAACCATAAAAAAGGTTAATACACCACGCATTCCATAAAAGCAGAAGCGTTCCCACATTTCTACAGTAAATAAATACCAAAGTTGTTTTGGATATTTTCCTTTAAAGTTTTGAATTTGTTCTAATGTAAGTTCTTTTTCCATAGTTTAATTGATTCCGTGGTCTTTCATCACTTTATTTAAGTTTTTCACTAAGGCAAACATTAAAAGGGTTGCAAACATTAATAAACCGAAGTTCACCCAAAAGAAATTGGCTTTGTCGTCATATTGATCCCACATACTTGCTAAAACACCTGATAATTTATTTCCAATAGAGGTGGATAAAAACCATCCGCCCATCATTAAGGCAGTGATATTTTTTGGTGATAATTTTGAAACAATCGATAATCCCATTGGACTTAGGAATAATTCCCCGATGGTAATGATTCCATAATTAGCAACCAACCACCATACTGATACTTTTTCCATTCCATTGGTTCCAATATGAACTGCCGCTACCATTACTAATACGGATAATGCTGAAATTAATAATCCAAATGCAATTTTAGTTGGAGTTGAGGGTTCTCTTTTTCTACTTCTTAAAAAGGTGAAAAAAGCAACTACCAGCGGCGTTAAAATAATAACCCAGCCTGGATTTATTGATTGGCTTAAACTAGTAACCCAGACGCTTATCGTACTTCCTTCTTTAGGTAAAGTCTCGTTTTTTGTATTTCTAAAATAAACAGGATAATCAACAACTTTTTTTACTTCTCCGTTTTCTTTTTGAAGTCGAAACTTATCATCATATAATTCTGTTGATGCTTTTTCATACGTTATTTCTTTTGATTGAACTAAAGTAGAAAATACTTTCTCTGTAGTTCCTGTAACTTGTCTATCGGTATATCTATCTGCCCAGGTATTTAATGCCGACCCATTTAATTTGAAAACAGCCCAAAATAAAATTACCACAGCAAAAATAGAAAGCAAAGCTCCAATTGGTCTTTTTTCTTCTTGTTTTGCTTTAAAATAGAGGCTTCCATAAAAGTAAACAATTGGAAGACACGCAAAAATAAAAGCATCCGTACTATCAGAACCAAAAATTGCACTATCCAAATTAATATCTGATTGAACTCCTTTAATTAACCAGCCAATAATTCCAAAAACTACTGATGGGACTAAAATGTACAATACAATTTTAGAAAATGGCATATCCCCTTCTTGAATTCCTTTTTTATCTGTTTTATCGCCATAATGTTTTGTTCCTAAAAGAAAAACAATAACGCCAATAAACATACCTAGACCTGCTGCCATGAAAGCATATTGCCAACCGAGTAAAATTTGTAAAGCAGCACCAAAAAAGTTGCAAATGAAAGCACCAACATTTATTCCCATGTAAAAAATGTTGTATCCTTCATCTTTCTTTTCTTTGTATTGGTCTTCGTTGTAGAAATTACCTAATAAAGTAGAGATATTCGGTTTAAAAAAACCGTTTCCAACGATTACTAAAGTCATGGCAAGATATAACATAGGCAAACTATGAATTCCCATCATAAAATAACCAGCACCCATCATTATTCCACCAATTACGATTGATTTTTTATAACCAAGATATCGGTCGGCAATTAATCCGCCAATGAAAGGGGTTAAAAAAACCAACGCAATAAAAGTTCCGTACAAATCGGAAGCTTCTTTTTCTGTCATAGCGAAACCAGCTTCGACATCTTTAAGATACAAAGTAAAAATTCCGATCATTAAATAATACCCAAAACGTTCCCACATTTCAGATAAAAATAAGTAAGGCAATGCTTTAGGATGACTTTTCCACATAATTTTTGATTTAAAAAAACAAACCTACAAGGGTTTCTTGTAGGTTTGAAAGATATAAAAATATTTTTTATTATTATCTAATGCCGTGCATCATCTTTTTAATTACTGGTGTTAAAGCAAATAAAATCAATGCAGCAACTCCTGTTAAAACTACGAATACCATGAAGAATTCAAATAAATTATGAATTTCAAAACCAGCAAATACGGGGTTAGTTGGACTAATTTGATTTACTTCTAATATTGACAATTGTTCCGTTGTTGGAGTTATTGTTTTATCTAAAACACCTTGTAAATCGATTCCTAGTTTTTCTGCTTTCAAAAATTTATCTCCTGTTGCTGGCATAATTGAACCTAAAGTTCCAGACAAAGCATAACCTGCAGCATTTGACAAAAAGAAAACTCCAAATAATAATGAAGCGAAACGTTTAGGTGATAATTTTCCTACCAATGACAATCCGATTGGTGATAAACACAATTCAGCAAATGTTTGAATTAAATATAAAAGAATTAACCATTTGATAGCTAATAATCCGCTATTTCCTAGATCTTTTACGTTGTAAGCGATAATAAAATAACTCAAAGCAATTAATCCCAATCCGATTGATTGTTTCACTGTAGACAATGGCTCTCTTCCGTTAGCTCTTAATTTATCCCATAAAATACTGAATGGTAATGCAAAACCAAAAACGAAAATTCCGTTAAAAACTTGAACCATAGAAGCTGGCATTTGCCATCCAAACATAAAAGTTCGATCGGTTTGATTTGCTGCTATAAAGGTTAAAGAAGAACCTGCTTGTTCGAAAGCGGCCCAGAAAAATATAATAAAAAATCCAACTATATAAATTACAAAAATTCTATCTCTCTCCACTTTAGTCAACGAACTATCAGAAACAATCAATCCAGCTAATGTCAATCCACTTGCATAAATAATTGGATAGATTATGGTTTTAATAAAATTATCTCCATCTAATAGAAATCTAAAAGCAAAAAACAATATTACAAAAGCAACTACAGCACCTATCAAAGATTTAGTTGAAAAAACAGCGCTTTGTGACTCGCCTTCTTCATAATCTGCAGTGTCATTATATTTTGGTAATCCACCAAGAGGTTTTCCTTCTGGAGTAACTACATATTTATTTTTTAATACATAAAATACTAAAGTACCTATTAGCATTGCAATTGAAGCGGCTAAGAAACCCCATTTAAAAGCGTGAACATTTTGAACTCCATTTACTACTTCATCACCTAAATAAGGACATATAGTTTGCCCTAAGAAAGCTCCTAAGTTAATCCCCATATAGAAAATAGTAAAAGCAGTATCTAGCTTTGTTTTTTCTTGTTTTGGATATAAACTTCCTACCATTGAAGAAATATTTGGTTTAAAGAATCCATTTCCAAAAATGATAATTCCTAATGCTGACCACATTAACGTATTAGCCAAAGATAAATTTGTTCCAAACACACTTGCGCTTGTAAACAATAAAAATTGTCCAATCGCCATCATCAAACCTCCCAGTAAAATACAATTTCTATTTCCAAAGAATCGATCGGCAATAAATCCACCTAACATTGGTGTTAAATAACAAAGCCCTAAAAATCCACCATAAATTAATGACGCTTCTTCTTCTTTCATCATCAATGAATTTACTAAGAACAAGGTTAAGATGGCTCGCATTCCGTAGAAATTGAAACGTTCCCACATTTCTGTTCCAAATAATACCCAAAGTCCTTTTGGATGTCCTGTTTTTACTGCTGTTTCACTCATTTTTTTGTTATTTGTTAATTTAGTTTTTGGTTAATTTGATTGATTATTATTAGTTTAAATATACTCCTATAAATTATTGAAAATAAAATTAGTCATTTTATTATATAATTGAATTCTAGTCTTTCCACCATAAATACCATGATTGTTATCTGGGTAAATTTGCGAATCGAATTGTTTATTGGCTTGTATTAACGCTTCCATCATTTGCATAGAATTCTGAACATGAACGTTATCGTCCCCGGAACCATGAATTAAAAGAAATTTTCCTTTCAATTTATCAACGTGGTTAATTGGCGAATTTTCATCGTATCCACTTGCATTTTCCGCAGGAGTTTGCATGTATCTTTCGGTATAAATGCTATCGTAAAATCTCCAATTGGTAACGGGAGCAACGGCAATTGCCATTTTGAAAACATCATTCCCTTTCATGATACAGTTGGAAGCCATAAAACCACCATACGACCATCCAAATATACCGATTCTTGTTTTATCTACAAAAGGATAATTTCCAATTACTTTGGCGGCATCAATTTGGTCTTCCACTTCGTATTTTCCTAGTTCTTTTTGGGTTACTTTTTTGAATTCAGCACCTTTAAATCCTGTTCCACGTCCGTCAACACAAGCTACAATATAGCCTTGTTGGGTTAACATCATAAACCAATAATCGTCTGTTCCGTTCCAATCGTTATTCACTTGTTGCGATCCTGGACCTGAATATTGATACATAAATACGGGGTATTTTTTGGAAGGATCAAAATCTTTAGGTTTTAAAATCCATGCGTTTAGTTCGTTTCCTTTTTCCGTTTTCAATACAAAAAACTCTTTTGAAGGTAAATTATAAGATTTGATTTTATTTGCTAATGCTTCATTGTTTTCAATAACTTGAATTTCTTTTCCGTTTTTGGCATCATTTAAAGTATATTTAGATGGCTGAGTAGCACTTGAAAAGGTTGAAATAAAATATTCAAAATTAGGACTAAACGTAGCGTTATTCGTACCGGTGTTGGCAGACAATCTTACTTTGTTTTTTCCATTTAATCCAATTCTATAAACGTCTCTATTGATAGAACCATTTTCTACTGATTGATAAAAAATAGTTTGGTTTTTTTCGTCAAAACCATAGTAATTCGTTACTTCCCAATTTCCTTTTGTAACTTGATTTTTTAGCTTCCCATTTTTATCATAAACATAAATATGATTGAAACCATCTTTTTCACTAGTCCAAATGAAACTGTTGTCTTTCAAAAATGTCAAGTTGTCCGTTACATCAACATAAGCTTTGTCCTTTTCATTCAACACCACTTTTGCAGTTCCAGAAGTTCCGTCTACAAAAAGTAAATCTAAATTATCCTGATGACGATTTAATATTTGAGCACACAGCACATTACTGTTATTTGTCCATTTCATTCTTGCGATATAAAAATCGGAATAATTTTTTAAGTCGATATTTTTAATATTTCCTTTAGCGACATCATAAATATGTAAGGAAACTTCCGAATTTTTTTCGCCCGCTTTTGGATATTTAAACGTTTCAATTGTTGGATATAAATCTTTCTGAAACATCGACATTGAAAATTCAGGAACTTGACTTTCATCAAAACGAATGTAAGCCAATTTCTTACTGTCGCCACTCCAATCGAATGCTCTTACAAATGCAAACTCTTCTTCGTAAACCCAGTCTGTAATTCCATTAATAATTGAATTTCTAACTCCGTCTGATGTAATTTGCTCCGTTGATTTCGAAGCGATATCATAAATGAATAGGTTGTTTTCTTTTGCAAAAGCAATTTTAGTTCCATCAGGGGAAAAAGTAGGTTCTTGAATTTTAAAATCAAATAATGGGGTTAATTTTTTAGTAGCTATAACATATAAGAAGTAATTGGCTACAAATGAATGGCGAAAAATTTGATCTGAATTAGTAGCAATTAAAATTGTTTTTTCATCTGAACTAAAAGTATAACTGTCAATACCTTCAAGTAATTGATGGTCTTTTGAATCGATTAAAGTAGAAACTTTTTTTAGTGTGGCAAAATCATAAAGGTCAATTTGTAAACTTCTTGAAGTACGATCAAAATTCAAAACAGTATATTGATTTGTATTTTTTAATGCTTGTAAATCATCCATTCCTTTAGCTCGAAAAGCACCTGAATAAATCGACTCAATAGTTATTTTTTGTTGGGCCAAAACTGAAAAAGAGACGAATACGAATAATAAAGAAAATTTGTAAATAAATTTCATAAGTGGGATTTTTAAAAAACATTCAATTTTAGTGAAAATTTATCAAATTAACACCTTTTTTTTCTTAAAATGTAATTTCATAGGCAAGTTATTTTATTAGAATTGATGAAAATGTATATTTGCATGAATTAATAATTTACATAAATGAATAATGCCATTGCTGGATTTTCAAAATTATCAAAAGAAGAGAAGATAAATTGGATTGCAAACGCCTATTTTTCTGATTCGAATGAAGCTATTTCTATTATAAAAAAATATTGGAATTCGGATTCAAAAATCCAACAACTGCATGACGAATTCATTGAAAATACAATCACGAATTTTTATTTGCCTTTGGGCGTTGCACCCAATTTTCTTATTAATGGAAAATACAAAACGATACCCATGGCAATTGAAGAAAGTTCGGTTGTAGCCGCAGCTTCAAAATCGGCAAAATATTGGGCCACGCGTGGCGGATTTAAAGCTATGGTTTTGAATACAGAAAAAATTGGGCAAGTTCATTTTATATTCAACGGCGACTTAGTAAAATTGGAAAATTTCTTCAAGGAAATTAATCATAAATTTTATGAGGCTACCGAGAGTGTAACCAAAAATATGCAAAAACGAGGCGGTGGAATTTTGTCCATTGAGCTCAGAAATAAAACCAGTCTAATTCCAAATTATTATCAATTGCATGCCACATTTGAGACTAAAGATTCCATGGGCGCCAACTTTATAAATTCGTGTTTAGAACAATTTGCAAAAACACTGAAAGAAGAAGCTAATTCCTATTTTAATTTCACTGAAAGCGAAAAAAATATTGAAGTCGTAATGAGTATTTTGTCGAATTACGTTCCCAATTGCATCGTTCGTGCAGAAGTTTCTTGTAAAGTAGCCGAATTAGCAGATAAAAATATTGAAAATCCTGAAGTTTTCGCCGAAAAATTTGTTCAAGCGGTTCAAATTGCTGAAGTCGAGCCTTTCAGAGCAGTAACTCACAACAAAGGCATCATGAACGGTGTTGATGCGGTAGTTTTGGCAACAGGAAATGATTTTCGCGCTGTTGAAGCAGGTATTCACGCCTATGCTTCTAGAAACGGACAGTATTCTAGTTTGTCCCATGCTAAAATTGAAGATGAAATTTTTAGTTTTTGGATAGAAATTCCTTTGGCTTTAGGAACAGTTGGCGGTTTAACCTCTCTTCATCCAATGGTGAAGTTGTCATTAGAAATGCTAGAAAAACCATCGGCGAAGGAACTTATGGAAGTGGTTGCCGTAGCTGGATTAGCACAAAATTTTGCCGCTTTACGTTCGTTAACTACAACTGGAATTCAAGAAGGGCATATGAAAATGCACCTCAACAATATATTAAATCAATATCAGGTTACTGATGAAGAACGGGTTTTGATAAAACATCATTTCAAAGATACTTTAGTTTCTCATTCTGCCGCAGTTGAATTTATTGAAAAATTAAGAAAATAGATTGCTTCATTCCTCGCATTGACAAAAATGGAAAAAACATTTTACAGTAACGGAAAACTCTTAATCACAGGGGAATATTTAGTTCTTGACGGAGCAAAAGCATTGGCATTGCCAACAAAATACGGGCAATTTCTAAAAATTACTACTGGTGCCGTAGGACAAATTCATTGGGCAAGTTTTGATTATGACAATAGTTTGTGGTTTGAAGAAACTATATCCTTCAAGGAGATTATTGATTTTAATAATGATAATGAATCGGAAAGAGAAACATTAATTAAGATTTTGCATGAAGCTTTTTTATTAAATCCAAAGTTTCTAAATTCGTCTGAAGGTTATTCTATTTCAACAAAACTTACCTTTCCGAAATTTTGGGGTTTAGGAACCTCTTCGACTTTAATAAATAATATTGCGCAATGGTTGAAAATTAATGCTTTTGAGCTGCTTAAAAACAGTTTTGGCGGTAGTGGTTATGATATTGCGTGCGCTCAAAATGATTCTCCTATATTTTATCAAATAATTGATGGAAAACCCGAAGTTGAAATAGTGAATTTCAATCCTGCTTTTTCTAATAATTTATATTTTGTTTATTTGAATCAAAAGCAAAGTAGCAAATCTGCAATTGCGTCGTATTATAAAAAACAAAATAATTTGAGTGCCATTTTTCCCGAAATCAACAAAATTACAATTGAAATTGCCGAAGTAACTTCTTTAGAAAAATTAAAAGAATTGCTTCAAAAGCACGAAAATATAATGAGTGAAGTTTTAGAACTTCCAACGGTAAAAGAAAATTTATTCTCTGATTTTGATGGTTCAATAAAAAGTCTAGGGGCATGGGGTGGTGATTTTGTTTTGGTCGTTTCCAATGAAAACCCAACCTCCTATTTTGAAAATAAAGGTTTTGAAACTTTCGTTTACTATAAAGATATGATACTATAATTTCAGTTTAAAGCAACAAAAAACCCGTCAATAAATTGACGGGTTTTTTTATAATTTTAAACTATTTCTAGTAATTGAATTGTGATCTATTATCTTCAATTTTAGCATCAACTTTCAAAGCAGGAATAATTCTTCCTGAAGCTGAAGCATTTTGAGAATTTAATTTAGCTACATAATCTTTATAACTTTTAATAGCAGGTGCAGTAAATACCGTTTTAGTTTTCACCACATAAACTCCTAAGTTACCTTCAATTGGTGCAGAAATTGAGTTTCCTTTTAATGCAAAAGCTATTCCTACTACTTTTGCTTCTTGACCAACACCTGGTAAAGTTGGATTTTCAAGAGTTACATCAGCCGCTGGTTTTACTTGAGTTTTATTTGCATTTGCAATAGCTTCTAAAGTAGCACCCTTCATTTTAGCTTTGATCATTTCTGCTTTTTTCTTATTTTTCAAGATTGGCTCTACCATTGGTCTTGCATCAGCAATTGGAGTTAAACCCGCTTCAAATACTGCTTTTACTTTTGCAATTACATTTCCAACATTAGGCACTTCAAATCTTTTTACATCGCCAATGTTAGTTTCACCTTCAAAAGCCCAACGAACAATTTGTCTTTGGTTTCCGAGTATTCCAAAAGTTTCGTCCATTATTTTTACTTTAATAGAAGGATTGGTTTGAAGTTTTGCAGCTTTAGCCACTTTATCAAAATCCCCTTCAGTTGCATCCATTTCAAATTTTACCGCTTTCGTGTAAATTTTATCTGTTGTAGCTTCAGAAGGTTCGATTTTTTGAGCCACTGTTGCCAATCGAACGGCATCTTGCTTGTCAGTTACATTAATAATATGATACCCAAATTCAGTTTCAGCCAACCCAATTTTTCCAACAGGATTAGAGAATACGAAATCTTTATACCCTTTAGCAAAGTTCGCATCACTTGAAATGTAACCCATGTCACCACCATTTTGTTGAACTGAAGGATCTTCAGAATTTGTAAATGCTACTATTTGGAACATTCCTGGATTTGCTAATGCTTGCGCCAATATCCCTTCGGCTTTAACTTTTGCTTGTTCTTTAGTTCTGTTTTCTTTTGGAGCTGCTCTTTCAGCACCTACCCAGCTAATTAAAATGTGACTTGATTTTACCTGAGCACCTGCTTTTTTACCTAAAGATTTAGAAAGACATACAAAATTATTATTTGTATAAGGTCCAAAAACTTCTCCTGGCGCCAAGTTATATAATTGTTCAGCGAATTGAGCTGGCAAATCTTTTTTGGCTACATAAGTTGAATCGTAAGGTTTGTCAGAATTCGAATTTACGAAATCAACTGGATCAGGAGCTCCTTTAAATCCTGGCACAGTGTCATTTTTACTTGTTTCTTTGTTGTATTCAACTCTTGGAGACAATAAAGCCGTAACTGAGGTTTTAACTTCTGTTTCATCTTCTGGCGATGCCTTATCTTCAATTAAAACGTATTGAATTTCACGAGATTCTTCCGCTTTGTATTTTTTCTCCTTTGTTTTCATGTAGTTAGTAATTTCTTCGTCAGAAATTTTAACGTCACTATCTTTAATTGTAGAGAATAAAACAGAAACATAATCAAAGTTAACTTTGTTAGACTCCATTCCGTATTTGAATTTACCTTCACTATCCGTTGTGTAAACTCCTGCTTTAATTAACGAATTATATATTTGAAACTTCGCATTTAGCGCGGCACTTTTCTCTCTTTCTTTTAGATTTTGAGCTTGATCAGGATTCGCTTTGAAGAATTCTTTAAATTTTGCTACGTCAAATTTTCCAGCTGCATTCAAAAAAGTTGGATTTTGACCGATATTTTGATCCGCCTTGAAAATCTCCATAATGTGGTTTTCACCCACTCTGATTCCTAATTTGTCAAATTCTGCGGTTAATAAAGCAATTGAAACTTCTTCTTCCCAGACTCTATTTGCGGCTTGAGTTGAAGTAGTTCCTTGCCCACTTTTTTCTACATTACTAACTTTAATTCTGAAATCTTCAAATGAAATTCCTTTTCCATTAATACTACCTACATCTTTTGAAGAACTTGAAAATCCTCCATTGTTAAAAAGATCACCTACTATAAAAGCTAGTAAACAAAATCCAATTATTAATATTAGAAGAAGTGAACGTTGTCTAATTTTTTGTAAAACTGCCATTTTTTATTTTGTTATTTAAAATTCTGTCTGCGAAAATACAATTATCTATTTAATTATAATAGTTGTAAAGTTATATTTTTGCAATAAATTACCTTATTTTTTTAATATTAGTCATTTATAGACATTTTAACTAATTCAATTTTATTATTTGAAGCTTCTTCAATTACAAAATTATAGTTTCCAATGCTAATTTTATTTCCTTTTTGTGGGATTTCTTTGGTGTGATCTACAATAAATCCTCCTAATGTTCCATAGGAATCGCTTTCGGGAATATTGAGTTTGTAGGTTTGATTTATGTACTCTACATCTAATCTAGCTGAAAATAGAAAAACCCCTTCTTCAATTTCTTGTTCTATTCGAATTTCTTCTGAATCGTGTTCGTCTTCAATTTCGCCAAAAAGTTCTTCTACTATGTCTTCTATAGTTATGATTCCTGATGTTCCACCATGTTCATCTAAAACAACCGCAACACTTTTTCTTTTCTTTATTAATAAATCTAACGCTTCTTTTATAAAAATAGTTTCAGGAATAAATTCCACCCTAATTAATATTGATTTAATAGTTTTTGGTTTCTTAAATAACTCAAATGAATGAACATATCCTATACAATCATCCAAAGAATTTTGATAAACCATGATTTTAGAATAGCCTGTTTTTATAAAAATTTCCTTTAAATCATCAATAGAATCAAGGAGATCAACTCCTGCAATTTCGGTTCTGGGCGTCATAATGTCTCTGGCTTTAACACCAGAAAATTCAAGTGCATTTTGAAAAATTTGGATTTCAGAATCTACCGTTTCATGATCTTCAAAATGATTCATTTGCTCAGAAATATAATTTCCTAGTTCTACTTTGCTGAAAAATAAGGGCACAAAATCGCCTTCGGTTTTAAAAAATCGTTTCAAAATGGTATCAGAGATCCACATGATAAAAGTGGAAACAAAATAAAAAAGCAGGTAGAAAAAATAGGCTGGAATTGCAAAAAACTTTACAAAACTATTGGCATAAATTTGAAAAAAAACTTTTGGTAAAAATTCAGAAGTGATTAATACAATTAAAGTTGAAAGTATTGTTTGTATTAATAAATCAATTAAACTAGAAAATTCAAATCCAATGGTTTTAAACCAACCCATTAGAAGTTCGCCCATGAAAAAACTATATACCACTAATGCTACGTTGTTTCCAATGAGCATAGTAGCGATGAACTGAGATGGTTTTTCAGTTAATTTTGATAATATTTGAGAAAGGAAATTATCTTGTTTTTTTTCTATCTCAAGGTATATTTTATTGGAAGAAATGAAAGCAATTTCCATTCCTGAGAAAAACGCACATAATATCAAACATATAATGATAATTGTGATTTCCATAAATTATTTTGAATTTTTTCTTGCTTCGAATTTTTTTGCATAATGTCTTCTGAAGAAAAACATAAGCAGTGATAGAGTGGCAATGCCATAAAAAAGTAAATGCTCTTGAGAGTTTGGGCTCCAAACCTCTAATGCTTTGTAAACAAAGAAAAATGCAGCAAAAAGATAAATGTAAGGGGTGTATTTTAAATATTTCATTTTTAATAATTTTAATTAGCCTGATCGATTTCTCCAGTTATACTTTGCGAATTTACAATTTTAAAATCTTTGCTAAAATCGATTCCTTCGCCATAGGAAACACCTTTCGGGTCTGTAAATTTAAACTTTTTTTCGGTATAAAACCACTCGTTTTTTTGATCAAAATACAATTGTGATGTTTCTAATACTTGCCCCATTTCATTTGTGATTCTCACATTTCCTTGTAAATCAATTAAATTGGGTACTTTATAGGAAACAGCATAATTTGAAGTTACAAATGTTTTTTTATTGTTTAGATCAAATAAAGTTACATTTATTCCTTTTGGAAATTCTGTAAATGGGTAAGTCACCGAGGCATAATCTAGCATTTTAGGGCTAATCAATATTGATTTTATTCTACCCGAATCAGTATATTTCATATTGAAATCATCGGCCTCACCAGTAGGAGCAAACTCTGAGAAATTTTGTTTTTGAACTTCCTTAAAATTACTTTCACAAGAAAATAAGGCCATTACCGATAGAAGTAAAAGTCCGATTTTTCTTATTGTGAAAATATTGAATGTCATGATTGAGGACGGTTTTAAATCTAAAAAAAAAATCAAATTAGACTAATTTACTTCTAATAGAAACGTCTTTTTTGAAACCATTTATCGTTAAGTGAAAACCCGATAGTAATATTTGTATAATTTTCTTGAACTAAATTGGCAGAAGTAGTTCCTCTTTGTCCGTATTCAACTCCAATATTAACATTAGAAAACACACCAATAAGGGGTAATCCAACGCCAGCGGTCACTCCATAATCTTTTATTGAAGTATTGTTGATTATCAATCCCGTATTTTCATATCTTATACCGGCTCTATAAATGATTTTCTCGTAGTATTTTGAAAAGGAATTATAATTTGGAATATAAAAACCACCGAACGAATATCTAGTAGCGTTTTCGTAATTTACATTGTTGATATCATTGAATCGGTTGCCCATATTGCTGCTTTTTTGGAATGTAATTTCCGTTCCAAGCATCCATTTTTTATTTTGACCTATTCCAAAACCTACTGCTAATTTAGAAGGCAAAGTGATGGTAGTATTGGCAACATCAATATCTGATGGCTGAACAAGAATTTCGGCACCCGTTGATGAATACTGAATTGTAGCAATATTTCTAAAGTTTGAAGAGCTTAATTTTGAATCTGGCGAATACGTTAAACTTGCAAATCCGTTTAATTTTTTATTGATTGGCGTATTGAATGTTAAACCAGCATTTAATAATCCACCCGTAATGTCTGATAAGTTTTTCTCTCTAGAACCGTATTGCAAACCTTCGATAAATCGGAAAGAATAGGTTTGAATTTTTCCAAAATTATAACTGTAATCAATACCGATGCTTAATTTTTTAGTAAGAGCATAACCAACGCCAAAAAACACTTTATTGATACCGCCCGTTCCTGAATATTGTTTAATTTCTTGAGGATTTGTTGCTGTAGCCACTGTGTTTGATTGAATATTATAACCCACCGATGAATACGGCATTAATCCAAAACCCACTCCAAATTTCCCAAAAGGGAGTCCTACTGCTAAGTAATCTATTGCAGTTCTTCTGGCTTTTTCGCTTTGAGAATTAGTTTCTAAATCGGTTGTTAGATAGGTTCCGCCTAATGAAAAAGTGGTTAATTTAAGATTAGAATACGATGCGGGATTTTGAAAATTCAAGTGAATGCTATCCGAATAAATAGTCAATCCTCCCATGGCGCGATTTTCTGCAGTTCCTTTAAATTTAACATCTCCAATTCCATAAAAAGAATAAGGTGAGGAAGTTCCTTGTTGGGCAAATGAAATTAAAGTAAAAAATAAAAAAATGGGTACTATAAGTTTTTTAATCATTTTTGATTTTGTGTTGAAAAGTTTGGTTCAAACTCTCTAATAAGAAATTTGAATTGGCAAATATGGTATTTTTTAATCGTTTAGCCAAAAATTCTGTGTCTCCACCCGTTAAAATTATAATAAATTTAGGATAAACTGCCTCATATTGAGAAATAAACCCCTCTATTTCTTTTATTACACCGTTTATTACACCTGAATTTATGGCTTCAGAAGTTGAATTTCCTATCAAAGGAATTTCTTCTGTTTCTGAATTTTCATCACTTAAAAATTCTAATTTTAATAACGGTAATTTAGCGGTATAATTGTGTAGCGATTCATATCTCAATCGTATTCCTGGTGAAATTGCACCCCCAAGATAATTGTCATTTTCATCAATAAAATCATAAGTTATACAGGTTCCAGCATCAATTACCAAACGGTTTTGTTTGGGATATTTCAGAACCGCTCCATTAGCTAATACCATTCGGTCTATTCCTAATGTATTTGGCGTTGAATAGTTATTATTGAAGGTAAAAGGGAAATTAGATGAAATAAAATGAATATTAACTTGGCTTTCAAATTCCGAAAAGGCTTCTTTGGGGATATTTCCAACCGAGGCAACAACTAGTTCCGATACTTTTTTATATTTATTTAAAATAAAATAGAGCTCATTTTGAAGGTTTGCACTATTAAAATAAAACGGTTCTATAAGGGTAGATCCCTCAAATACAGCTACTTTAATTCTGGTATTTCCAATATCGATTGCTAAAAGCATAATTTATAATTAGATGCTGTAAAGGTACGAATAGATTTTTTTTAATAATTGTTTTGTATAAATTAAAAATCGTACTATATTTGCCCCCGCTAAGCGAGGTACCTTAGCTCAGTTGGTAGAGCAATGGACTGAAAATCCATGTGTCCCTGGTTCGAACCCTGGAGGTACCACAAAAAACATCCCTAATCACTTATAAATTAAGTAGTTAGGGATTTTTTGTTATAATCTTTATACGATTTTTGTATTGTAACTGAAATTAAGGCGTAATATCTTGATTTTTCAATTAAAAAAGGGAATGCTACTCAGAGGTGCATTTTCACCGACAAAAATAATAGTATTCTTTATAAGATAAAAAGTATTATTTTTGGCAAAAAATATGAGATTTTGACACAATTCAAAGCGCGCAAAACACTTAGACATTTAAAAATTTATAATGGTATTTTCTAGTTTATTTTTTATTTTTTTATTTCTCCCTCTAAATTTAATTTTCTATTTCAGTGTAAAAAACAGAAAAATAAAAAATATAATTTTAGTTCTTTTTTCGCTACTATTTTATGCTTGGGGCGAACCAATTTGGGTCGGCTTATTAATTTTATCATCATTTATAGATTATATAAATGGGCTTTTTATAGAAAAGCATTTTGGCAAACCAATTGCTAAATTAGGTCTTTACAGTACTTTGATTTTTAATTTAGGTATTTTAATTACATTTAAATATTCTGATTTTATTGTACAAAATGTAAATGCTATCACCAATTTAAACTTCAAAGAACCTGGTTTCTTAATGCCAATTGGAATTTCTTTTTATGCTTTTCAAACTATATCCTATACCATCGATGTTTATCGAGGGGAGGTAAAAGCTCAGAAATCATTTCTAAATTTCTTATTATTCGTATCTCTTTATCATCAATTAGTTGCAGGACCAATTGTAAGGTATTCTCATATTGCACAAGAAATCAATGAACGAATATTTAGTTGGACTGATTTTAATAATGGTGTATCCAGATTTTGTATAGGTCTATTCAAAAAAGTTTGCATTGCAAATATTGCCGGAGAAATTTGTTCCCACTACTTATCTAGCGATTTGACAACTATTACTGTTTTAGGCGGATGGCTTGGAATTATAACTTATAGTATCCAAATTTATTTTGATTTTTCAGGCTATTCTGACATGGCCATTGGAATGGGATGGATGTTTGGATTTCATTATCATGAAAATTTTAAATACCCTTATATATCTACTTCAATAACGGATTTTTGGAGAAGATGGCATATTTCATTAGGAACTTTTTTCAAAGATTACGTATATATTCCACTTGGGGGAAATAAAAAATACATTTTCAGGAATATTCTTATCGTTTGGGCTTTAACCGGGTTATGGCATGGCGCCAGTTGGAATTTTATAATTTGGGGAATGTATTTTGGAATATTATTATTAATTGAAAAAGTACTTTTAAATACCATTTTAAAAAGACTGCCTAGGATTATTACCCACATTTATGCCTTATTTTTTATAATAATAGGATGGGCAATTTTTTACTTCACCGACTTTAATCAGTTAATTTATTTCATGAAATTATTGTTTAATTTCACGAACCAAGAGCTTTATACTTTAGAAGTAGAAAACATGTTCTTTGAAAATATCTATTGGCTTGGATTGGCATTTATTCTTTGTGTTCCAATATATACTTGGTTTTATAAATTCATAAATTCAATTTCTGCATTAAATCATTTTGTTCCTTTAATAACAATAGTTCTAAATGTATTTTTACTAACTTGCTCTGTAATATTATTAGTTGGAAGTTCGTATAATCCATTTATTTACTTCCGATTTTAATTATGAAAACATTTTTTATAAACCTTTATTTGAGACTAAACTCCTTTCTTTTTGTAATCATTTTGATTACAGTTGGGGTGCTTTTTCTTGTTTTACCAAAGGAAAAAATATCTGTGGATGAAAAAAGAGCTTTAAAACAATTTCCAGTATTAACTGAAGAGCGTTTATTGTCCGGAAAATATTTTGAAGACATTGATTTGTATTACTCTGATAATTTTATTTATAGAAATGATATCATTGAATTAGCTACTGAAATAAAAAAATACAAAGGAATTAAAAATGATGAAATACAATATTTTACGAAAACAAAAGCGCTTCCAAAAACAACAATAATTAAGGTAACCCCAAATAAAAAGGATGGTTATAATGCCAAAAAGGGTGATGAAATGTTAAACGATTCAACGGCAATTGATACCACAAGTGAGGCATATGAAAATATAAACTCGGTAATTGTTTATAAAAGTAAAGCGATTCAAATTTACAATGGATCGAGGAAAAAGCTAAGTAAATTTGCTGCTTTAATTTCAAATTATAAAACAGCACTGGGGCCAAATGTAAACGTTTATTGCATGGCAATTCCTGTAGGGTCAGATTTTAATTTACCTAATTCTTTTAAAAAGGACCGCGAGAAAACCAGTATAAATTACTTATACAGCATAATGAATCCGTCAATAAAATGTGTAAAAGCCTATGACGAATTAGAAAAACATCAAGATGAATATATTCAGTTTAATACCGATCATCATTGGACAGGACGCGGCGCATACTATGCATACCTAGCTTTTTGTGGTTCTGCAGGAATAGAACCGCTAGCAATTGAAAAGTTCGAAATTAAAAAAATCAATAACTTTATTGGGACATTATATAATTTTACACGTAGTGAAGATTTAAAACAAAATAAAGATTATGTAGAATATTTTAAAATTCCAAATACTACCAAGGCAACCTACTTCAATGAAAATTTAACCATTGAAAAAAAGACAAAATTATATTCAGAATATGCAAGAGGCGGTAATTCGTATGGCGTTTTTTTAGGAGGCGATTACCCAATGATGCATATTAAATCGGATGTAAAAAATGGCAAAAAAATACTTATCATTAAAGACTCTTATGGAAATGCATTTTCTCCTTTTCTTTGCGCCCATTATGAAGATGTTTACATAGTAGATTATCGCTATTTAAAATCAAACATTAAGAATATTATGAAAAAATACAGCATCGATAATATCATATTTGCTCATAATGTATTCGTAATTAATTCATCTTATACCACTTATCAGGAAAATAAATTTTTAAATTCAAATTTTAATATTACTCCATCCAAAACAGAGTCTGTTAAAATAAAAAAAGACACTCTAGTAAAGACAAAAAATGAAAAGTAAACAATCTATTATTACTATATTTTTATTGATGTTATGTGGTTTGATTTTTAGTCAAACCACAGAACAATCATTTATCAAGAACGATTTTAATGCTATTCAATTTAAAGATTCAAAGGTTCTAAATACATTTTATAGTAATTGGAATTCAAATAAAAGATTTTCGGTCTTGCACTTAGGCGATAGTCATCTTCAAAATGAGAATTTACCAAATAAGTGTCGTCAATTAGTTCAAGAATTATTGGGAGATGGAGGAATTGGACTTATTCAGCCATTTTCGATTGTAAAATCGTACAATGCCAGTTTTTACAAATCGACACATTCCGGAACTTGGACTTATGGAAAGAGCTATATTCTACCTCCAAAATTGACTTTAGGAGTACGGGGTATGTCGGCAAAAACAGAGGATGATAAAGCTACATTTGAAATTTCTTTTAATAAATCGCCTTCATCACAAAACACTATTTTAACTGTTTTTTATTCAAATATAGCCGAAAGTTACGAGCCAATTATTATAGCCGATACCATTGCTGCTGTGTTTTTATCGAAAACTGGCGATGTTTTAAAATACCAATTACCATCTAAATTTAGTAAAATTAAATTTTTATTAAATAAAACTAATGAAATTCAAAATCAATTTACTTTATACGGAATGTCATTGTCAAATTCAGATGATTCTGCTGCCGTTTGGCACAATGCTGGAGTTGGAGCTTGTCAATACAAATCTGTTTTATATGAAGATAAATATGAAGAGCAAGCAGCTTATTTAAATCCAGATTTAGTTATTGTGGATTATGGAACTAACGATTTTTTATATACCAATAAAATTCCAGAACAATTAAAATCTGAAATTGAAAAAGTGATAACAAAAGTAAAAAAGGCAAATCCTAGTGCTTCTATCATTCTAACTTCTGCACAAGACATGAATTTTAGAAAACGAAATGTTACTGCAAGCAAAGATTTTTCTCAAATGGTAAAAACCATTGCTTATGAAAATCAATGTGGTTTTTGGGATTGGTATTTGGTTTCAGGCGGGGCTCGTTCAATGGATCTTTGGCAGGCAAATAAATTAACAATGAATGATGGAATTCACTTAAACGGTAAAGGTTCGGAATTAAAAGGAACGTTATTAATTGAAGCTTTAAAAAAATGCAATTCCTATTTAATAGAGAACCCTGAAAGTACAGAATTAAATTTTGAAGACCCAATAGAACCTGATACTATTGCTGTAGACACAGCAGTTGCTGTAGAAGTAGTTCCTGCCAAAGTGATTTTAAAACGAATCAAAAAAATTACTTATAAAGTAAAAAGCGGAGATACATTAGGAGAAATTGCTGAGAAATTCAACATCAGTATTGTTGCCTTAAAAAAAAGAAATAAATTGCGTAACAATAAAATAAAGCCAAATCAAATTTTATTTATTGATAAAAAATAGCTCGTTTATTGTTGTTATATTCCATTCTTTTATTGATTAATTTTTAATTACAGGAGTCGGAGAAATTCAGCGCACCACTCTTCATAAGTGCTGTTTTTGCATTTTATTTTTTTGAAAATAGTTGCTTTTTTATTGATGTCTCCCCTATTATATAGTGTATAAAGTCCATTTAAAGAATATTTTTCATACGTCTTTTTATTGCAATATTCAAATAGACACAACACTTTCCATTGGGTTTCAATTTTATTTAAATAATCGATTTGGGTAGAAGTTATCGCTTTTGTATCGTTTTTTATTTTTAATAATATTGGATCATTTATAATGCTTAAAGGCGCCTGACTTAAAGTATTAATAATAAAACTTATTTTCATTTGAAAAGGGCCAAAAGACAAATCAAAATTATTATTATTAAACACTAGATTTGATTTTACTAGAATCACTTCTAAGTCATTCATTGAAATTGAATACATAATATATTCAGGGACAACAATGCTTAATAGTTCTTTTTTTGATAAGTAAAATGGATTCTCTACTGCTTCTATTTTACTTGAAATTACCGTTAACTTTTCCTTAGTTTGTTGTTGAAAATAAAAACAAGGATCGGATTGAGAAAAAGCACTTATATTTAGAATGAAAATGAAAGCCCATTTCATGAACATTAAAAATAAATTCGAATAGAATTACTTTCGCTAAAATTGGTATCGGGACAAATAACCAATGATTTAATCATAAAATTGTTTTCATAACAACTACTGCAAATACACAAATTAGAATTAGAAGAAGTTGGAATTAATTCTAATTTTATATTTAATTTTCTTTCAGAATCAAAAAGATCAGCAATTTGTCTGGCAACGGTAGGATTGCATTTAAATTCTAAATTGCTTTGAATATAATTATTATAATTTCTATCTCCTTTATAATACAATCTATAATCAAAGTCGTTAGTAAAGAAATCCGAAACTCCAATTTGTTGAGCCAATTCTACGTCATAGGTAGTACCTTCAAAGTTATAGTTTCCAAATATTCCTTCGTAAATTTTGTAATAAGAGTTGCCGTTTTGACCTATATCCCCCTTTAAATTATTTACGATTTTCTGAGTGACTAAATTGACATAATCTTCTTTATCAAATTCGCTTTTCCAGTTATACTCGTCTAACCTTGTTTTAACAAAACACTTAACCGATTGCTGAATTGAAGAATTGTTTTTAAAGTTGGAAAAATAGAGATTTACTGGTGTTAAAAAGTCGTCATTTAACTCCATTGGGGTGCTACTTACTTGATTATAATCAAATGCAACTTTGTACACATAATATGTTTTGTCGTTTGATTTTGCTTCAATAACAGCATCATTTATAATTTTTGAAAAATATAAAATGTCTCTCTCGGTAAGAGGAATCTTTCGAAGTTCATTTGAATAATTTTCAACTTCATAAATAGAATTATAACATAACTGAGTATTATCATCACTATAATAATCCGAATTTTTAATAGGCTTAGAAGATTTTCCAGTTAAAAAAATGGGTTTATTGTTAGTTATAAAATCACTAAAATTAGACTTTTCAAAACTGTATTTTTTAGTTTGAAGCGCTGTATTATTAGTTTTATTAACCGGATTATTTTGAGGATTACTATTAGAATTATCATCTTTATAAAAAAGATCTGCTTCTTTATTGTTCGAATCTGTTTGGGCATTTAACCCCTCAAAAATAAATAAAAGAGAAAGGTAAAACAGGTATTTCATATTACTTGCAATTATATTTTTTATTACGAATACATTCAGCATTTCCTAATGCGGCACCTTTAGACCAATATACACAGGCTTCCGCTTTTTTATTTAGTTTATTGAGCTCATTTGCAGCATTATTGAGATACAAACCTTTGGATTCGTCGTCTTCATATTTACTATTTTTTAAGGCGTTCATGTAATCGCTTAGGGCGGCTTGATGGTCGCCTCTAATTCCGTAAATTACTCCTCTATTATTATAAGCTGTGGAATGTTTAGGATTGAATTTTAATAGTTTAGTATAATTTTCAAATGCCTCATTATAATTATTTAGTTTACTATTGCAATATCCTAAACTAAACGTTAATGATTCGTCAAATTCACTGCTTAGGCTTATTAATTTTACAATGTCATTTTTTGAATCACTCCAATAATCTCTTTTCCAATTCAATTGATATCTTTCGCTGTATGCTTCGGTATTATTAGGATCTATAGCAACGGCTTGGTTAAAATAATCAATAGCTGAATAGGTGTCGCCTTTTTCTTTGTAACATTTTCCTAATAATAATGGAACATCGTAAACATCACTTTTTTCATTAAACAATGACTTAAGTTCTGAAATAGCTTGATCGTATTCTGCTGAATAATAAAAATTTCTAGCTACCTCTATTTTTTTATTGTAATTATAATCAGAAAAATCAATTCCTTTGGCCATTAATATTTGATCTTTAGAAGTCACATAAACTAGCACATCTTTATAGGTAATAATCTTATATTTTTTGTAATGATCGATGTAATCCATTTCCTTCATTAAAGTATATAGCTCCGCTTTATGCGTTTCAGTATCTATTTTATAAAACGAATTTTCTTGTTTCGCAATTGCATATTTTGAATTGTTGTAATAATACACTATTTCTGCATTTTCCAAGATAACTTTCCCTTTGGTATCAATAATGCTCTTGTTCTGATTTTCGTCAGAAACTGAAGCCATGCCTTTGTAAAAATTACTGCCATAGGTGTAGATTATTGGAATAATTATTTCCCCTTTAAAGTTGATATACCCAATTTTTTCATCTAATTGAACTAGTAATAATTCTGTTTTATTATAAATGTCATTATTAGCAATGTTCTCATCACTATTTAATCCAACATAACATTTTTCTTCTCCTCCATCTCCTCCATCTCCTCCAGTACCTCTTTCTTCTCCATAATAAGGTTGATAAACAGGGCTTACTACCGTTTCACCAAGTTCGTTAATATAACCTACAAGTTCATTTTTTTCAACCATTAACAATCCATTTTCAACTTGATTAATAGAATCAAAACTGTCTTTTGTTAAAAATGAATTGGAAGTCAAACTGTATAATTTGCAATCATTAACAGTAGATTTTGGTAAGTTATTGGTATTAATTGAAAATAAATTGTTTCCACAAAAATAAATACTTTTATATTTAAGCTCTAAAACCACTTTTCCTTTTTGGTCAATAATTCCATAACGACTACCCACTTTAGGAATGGTATTGCTTACAATAATATAATCTCCGGCTTCATTTAATGACTCATATAATAATGGAATAACAACTTCTCCTTTTATATTTATCAAACCTTGTTTGTTTTTTAATCCTGCTTTTAAATATAAATTTGTACTAGACACATAACTTAATGGATCTAAGGAAGTGTATTTTTGAGATATTACAGTTCCACTCTGGTCAATAAGGTAGCATTGGTTATTAAATGTTACATTAAATGTTGTTGCATCCACTTCAGAAATATAGGTGTAAATGGCTTCTAAAATTCCTTCTCCTTTGGATGAAATTAACCCAACAGTACTTTTAACATTATTAATATTTTTAGTAACTATAAAGTTATTATTTGCTGTTTTAGTAATAGATTCGAAAGAAAAATCTACAATTTTTTGACCTTGATCATTTAAAACGCCATAATTTTTCCCTAATTTAGTGATGAAAAAATCCCCTGAATTTTCTATACAATCGTAAGTAGTTGGTATAATTTTATTGGCTAAAATATCAATTACACCGTATTTATTATATTTAGAAACGATGAATTTGCCTTTTGGCAATGCTGTCATAGAATCATATTCTACGTCTCCAATAAATTTTAGTGTACCAATATTTAGTAAGGTATATTTTTTATTTTTAGTTAAATAAGGTAAAACAACCTCTTTGAACTCTTTAATTTTACTGTTGGCTAATTCTATTTTAGAAGAGTTTGGATAGTTGGAGGCAAATTCTTCAAAATTGGACAAACTATCTGAAACTAGAGCCGCATTCCAATCAATATCTTCTATTTTTTGGTTTGCTTGTCCAACATATTTGCTTGATGGATAATCATCCACAAACTTTTGAAATAAATCTCTATTATTTTTTGATTCTATTTCTTCCCAATTTTTAGAACTTACAAAGTCAATTGCTTCCTTAATTTTAGGAGAATTTGGGTACGTCTTAATGTAATCTTTGTATTTTCCAACTGAATTTGACTCTTTCGCCTTGGTAAATGCGACAGTATACATCAAATCTTCGGCAGTATAATAAAACTTGGAATTTGGCCTTTTTTTCAAGAATTCATTCAAAACAAATTCATCATTTAATGGCTTTACTTTTTCAAATTCCAAGCTATCTCGAACGTTAATCGCTTTATTGTAGAAAATATTTCTAGGGTATTTATCAATAAATGATTCTACTATGGTTAAATTTTTTTCTTTTGTATATCTTGAAAATAAAAACAATTCAAACTCATTGTTTTCCATGGTATTATTTGTCTCACATAAAAGAATATCCTTACAAAGTTCTTCTTTCACTTTTGTGTCATAGTATTCTATACCACTATATGCCTCTAAAAAATAGGTGTACGCACTGTCAATCGTTTGAATGTTATCAGAAACTTTACGCATGTATTTGCTTCTAATATATTTAGATTCAGGCTTTAAACCATATTCTTTTTCATATTTTTCAATTTTTTCAAACGCTTTTTTCTTGTCAAAATTTTCTTTAACCAATTCTTCATTTGCTAAACGAAGTTGACGAAATTGAGCATTTACTTGTAATTGAATGCTAAAAACAATTAGGAAAGTAATTAATAATTTTTTTTTCATAATAAAAACATCAAAGAAAATGATTTTCTATAATTAAAAGTGAAGCTATTTGTTGGTCAATAAATACTAATCTGCTCAATCTCATTTTGCAGCTGGAGCTGCCGCCTCAGCAGCAGGTGCATCATAAGCAGGAGCAGCAGTTGAGTCAGCAGCATAACCAGGTTCTTCTACGTAATCACTTTCTTCCGTGTAAGAACTTTCCTTATCTGCTACAATTAAACTTGAAAAGTGAGTTATGTCAAAATTTTTGTTGCAAATATAAAATAACGGCTCGCTATCACCTGTATTCCATGTAATTACATAAGAATTTGGTCCTTTAAAAATACTAGCATATCTACCTTGCGCATATCCTTTTTTAACATTGGTAAAACCTGTTAATTTGTTTTCTAATGCTTTTTGAATAGATTCCGCTTTTCCATATGCTTTTCCATGCAAATTAATTGAATAAACAAAAGTTTGAGGTTTTTCATCTGTAATATAAAACTCGTACGTGTCATTATTCATTGCTTTTACATTCCCAGTAAACATAAATGAATAAGAGGCATCATTGTTTATTTTTTTATAAGTAAATACAGAATGATTAGTATCATAAGCGCTGAAATCATCAGCAGTTTTATTTAATTTTGTTATGATAGAATTAAATCCATCATTAAAACTAAGGTTTTCTGGACGCTCAATATTAATTACATTAAGTATAGCATTTACATCCAAGAAATCTGTTGTAATAGATTGTTTGATACTAGTATTGTTGAAAAATGCAAATACATCAAGTCCGATTCCATCAAACTGAGGGTTTACTTTATATTTTCCTTCCTCATCGATCAATCCAAATTTATCTCCTAATTTAACCAATGCCACTTTTCCAAAAAATGGAGAGGCGTAATCAAATTGTGGATTAATCATAATTTTAGCCGCATTATCAATATAACCATACTTATTTCCACTTTCAACACATGCTAATTTACTATCGTTAAATGGTTGAGCTGAATCAAATTGTGGATTAATAACAAACTTTCCTTCTTCATCACACCAGCCATATTTGTCTTCTTGAGCAATCAAGAATAAATCACCATCATTTTGAGCGCTTTTATACTGAGGATTAACAGTGTATTTACCATCCTCATCAATAACACCTGCTTTATTGTCTAAATAAACAACCGCCTTACCGTTATTAAATTTTTCAACTTCATCAAATTGATAATTAATAACAATTTTTCCTGATTTATCTATAAATCCCCATTTTCCTTCTTTATTTTTTACCGCACATTTACTTTCGCTATAATCTCCAATGTCAAAAAATTGTGGGTTTACAGTTGAAATTCCAGATTTATCTACAAATCCCCAAGTTTCGTTATTGGTGGTGTCTTTTACAGAAAAACCTGCTAAACCTTCTGAAAATAATTTCACATCATTAGCTTGTTTTAGGGTAAATTTAATTTTCCCATCTTTATCAATTGCTGAAGGAGCAGCATTATCTGTAACCACCCAAGCTAAACCATCTTGAAAAACAGTGGCATCTTTGTAAGTGGCATTAATTACAAATTTTCCTTTTTTATCAATATAACCCCATTTTCCATCATCCCCAGATAATCTTACTAATGCTAAATCTTCTCTGAAAGCAGTTGCAAAAGCGAATTGAGGGTTGATAACAATTTTACCCTCTAAATCAAAATATCCATACTTTCCTTTTTGCTCAAAAGGAATTAATTCTAAATCATTTGATGATTTAAACAAACTACAACTTGCAAACAATTGTAATACCACTAAAAGAACTGTAATTTTTTTCATAATATTCATTTTTTAATTATTTCTGATTATAGAAACTTCGTTTTCAATATACTTTTTATCTTCTCCGTTAAATTTTTTACTAAATCCAATATTTATAGAAACTCCAGCTTTGGCATAAACTTTCGTGATTTCGCTTCCATTCGAATATCCGGTAACATCGGCTGTTAAATGAATAAAATCAAAAGGAATTCTCAATCCAATTGTGGAACATAAATAGCTGTTTTCTTTACTAACAATACTGAAATCTGGTTTAATTTCAGGTAATGTTTCCGTTAAATAACCTATATTAAACATAAAAAAACTATGCCAAATAAAACTTGCTTCTATCTGAGTTATTTTACTTTCTTTAAAATAATAAGTGTTTTGCGATGAACTAAAATAATTGTAAAATGGCTGCTTAGAAAGATCTAAATAACCAACTCTAACCCCAATTTGAGAATAAGAAAATTTATGCTTATCACTAAAGTTTGTATTCTTATCCTTTATATGAATTTTTTTATACAACCCTAATTCAAAATTTTTGAATTGATTATTTATTTTAATTTTAGAAACATCCAAAGGTGGTAAATTGGGATTGTTTTTATCTTGAATTACTTCAGGCAAATGAGATAAACTATAATTTAACTCAACTACATATCTCGTTGGTCGAGTTTTCATTAATTCTTCTTTCTTATTTTCAGCAACTAAAGTTAAAACTTCTTCAAACAATTGTTTTAATTTTTTGTTTTTTGGATATAAAATCAAATTTCTCTTACAAACGCTTGCGGCAAGTTCATAATTTTTATTGTAAATGTGATTCTCAATAGTACCAATTGCATTGTCAATACTAATTGCTTCCAATTGTGATTTTATATTATTAAATTCATCAAGGTCAACATAAGAATATTTAGAAATATCATTTAATTGCTTTAAACCCTCATTTAACGAACCATTTTTTACTAAATTTTTGATGTTAAAAACGGTTTCTCTAAAATAATCTTCAATTAAATTCTTTTGCTTTTCTCTATAAACAGTATCGTTATTTTGATCAACTACAACTAATTTATCTAAAATTTTAATTGCTGATAAATAATCTTTGTTACTAGTTTTCGAATTTAATTCTGAAGTTAACTTTAAAGTCCATTTCGATTTATAGTCTTTAATTTTACCAAGTACTTTGGCATTATTAGCATCATATAATAAAGCTTCATTTAATTTTGCTATAATGCTTTCAAAACTAGATTCGTTTTGATACAATTGATCTGCTTCATTTATTAAATTATCAATTATTTTAGAATCATTGCCAAAAGAAGCATTCAATTTTGAATAGGATGAATACATATTATTGTATTTATCCATCAAATTCGAATCGGTTCCGGAAATGATAATGGTATAAATTTCAATATCATTTTGAATCGATTTAATTTCCGAATTGATTTCACTTAACGGAGATTTAACATCTTGCAAATTACTAGTCAAATATTGGTCAATTTTACTCTTTAATAAATCTATTTTCGAATTTAAAGTCGATTTATAACCTTTGGCTAAGTCCGATTTTTTAACATAAATAATAGCCGAAATAGTCTTATTTGATTTGTCTAGATAATATTCTTCCTTTTTTCCAACTAAAGTAGCAGAAGCCGATTGTGAAGATTCGCGAAGTACGGAAGAGATGTAATCTATTTTTTTATTTTCTGTTTGAAGCTCTGAGGACGAAGTAGAAAACGAAATCTTATCTACAATTTGTTTTACCAATTGCGTTTCCAAATCTCTACTAAATTCATTCTTTTTATCTTTCTCAGATTTAGATGAAAAATCAGATAATTTTTTTTGGTCAAAATTTACATAATATTGATCCGAGGGAAATACCATGTTCCTGTAGGATTCGCTCAACCATTTTGGTTGTTTGCTGTTTTTGTTTAAAGAAGAGGAACAAGCATTTAACAAAAACAGCCCGATTAAAGAAAAAATTATTTTCTTCATATTATTTTTCTTCAAAATTCTTGTTGAACGTTTCTCTAAAATCAACTTTTTCAGCATGAAGTGCTTTTATTTTTGACGATGAAATGTTGTTTTTCAATGTATTAAAAACATCTTCTTTGCTCAATTCAACTCCAACCCAGTAAGTATAGGTTTTATCAGGGTTTTGAAATATTTTTTCTTGAACAATTTTAGCATTTTTTAATGATTGATCTGTCGAAATTGTTGCCATACGCTCTGCTTCCGACTTATAATCTATTGAAGAGTCTATTTCCGATTGTCTTGCATAATCTTCTAATAAAGATTTTACTCTTACATCGATTGTTTTTGCAATTTCGTTAGCTGCGTTTTTAAAAGCTAATTCTTTCGCAAAAGACATATTTGGACTTGTTCCACTAGAAATTGATCTAAAAAAAGATTTATCAGATTGGAAATTTTTTATTGGCAAAACAATTTCTTTTGCATTTTCAGTTGCAGAAACTTTACCTGATCCACAAGAAGAAATAGTGAATATAGAAACAATTAATAATGAATATTTAACAATAGTTTTCATAAATAGTTTTTTTAGTTTGAATAATATTAATTTTAAATTAACTTAAT
>CAIJFC010000190.1 GCA_903819815.1 uncultured Bacteroidota bacterium | reverse complement strand
GCAGGTTTTTTTTGAATGGTGTTATAGGTCACACCAATATAAAATTGATCTTCACGATACAAAGAATCTAGCGCTTCAAAATCGGGAACCGATTGAGAAAAAACGGAGAAAAAAGATAGGAAAATAAAACAATTTATCAGAATACGCATATCTCTTATTTTTGTGGTTTAAAGATACGAAAAAGTAATAGAATTACTTTTAATTCTTTTTGTTGATAAAAAACAAAAACTCTAATATCTTAATTAATAAGTTATTAGAGTTTGAATTCATTCTTTGCAGAGAGAAAGGGATTAACTTTGTTATCCCGCGAGGAGGAACTCACAAAGAATGACTGTCTGGCATTAAATGCCAAATCATATTTTATTTTCTACGCTTGTACAAACTAAAAAGTTTGTCCCGCTGTAAAACAAAAAACGCTTCCCTTTCAGGAAGCATTCATTCTTTGCAGAGAGAAAGGGATTCGAACCCTCGATATGTTGCCATATACACGCTTTCCAAGCGTGCGCCTTCAGCCACTCGGCCACCTCTCTATTTGGGTTTGCAAATAACTAAAAAAAAAGTCGTTAATAAAAGTTTATTAAAGAGATTTATGATATTTCCCCACGAATAGAAGTTTCAAAATAATTTTTGAAATCTTTTGCTGGAACTTTTTGCCCAAGTAGGAACATTAATTTGGTAACCGCAGCTTCTGTGGTGATGTCTTTTCCTGAAATTACTCCGATTTTTTTCAACAACGTGCTCGTTTCATAATGGCCCATAGTTACACTTCCGCCGGAGCATTGGGTAACATTGACGATATGTAAGCCGCTTTTAATGGCTTTCTTTAGAAGAGAAATAAACCATTCGTCTGTTGGGGCATTCCCAGATCCGTACGTTTCTAATATAATTCCTTTTAAGTTTGGAATATTTAATATTGCTGATAAAACCGATTCGTTAATTCCTGGAAACATTTTTATTACCGCAACGTGATCATCTAATTCAGTATTGATCTTGAATTTTTTACTTGATTTAGGTAATAAAAAAGGAGTGTTTATTTTTAAATGCACTCCCGATTCAGCCAATTCAGGGTAATTTGGTGAAGCAAATGCATTGAAGTGTTCTGCGTTTATTTTCGTAGTTCTATTCCCTCGGTACAACTTGTATTCAAAATAAAGGCCTACTTCTGAAATAACGGCTTCATTTTTTGTTTGTAAAGAAGCGATTTGAATTGCGGTTATTAAATTTTCTTTGGCATCCGTTCTCAAATCTCCAATAGGCAATTGAGAGCCAGTTATAATTACCGGTTTAGATAGATTTTCCAGCATAAAACTCAGTGCCGAAGCGGTATAGGACATCGTGTCTGAACCATGTAAGACTACAAAACCATCAAAAGAATCGTAATTTTTTTGAATACTATTAGCAATAGAAATCCAATGAATGGAAGTCATGTTGGAGGAATCCAAAGGCTTTTCGAATGATATGGTTTCTATCTCACAATCTAGTTGTTTTAATTCGGGAATTTTAGAAATTAATTTACTGAAATTAAAAGCTTTCAAGGCCCCTGTTTCGAAATCTTTCATCATTCCGATAGTGCCGCCGGTGTAAATTAATAATATTTTAGCTTTAGATTGCATCTTCTAATTTCATTTTATTGACTACCGGATTGGCATACATTGCAAGGAAACTTTGCTTCAAAAATTCATTGCAATGATCAATTCTCATTTCTAATCTACGTTCAAAAAGTGCTTTTTCATCTGGAGTATATAAATGAGAAAATTCTGTTGAAGCGTTTAAAATATCATAAGCGATATAATTGGTAGGCCATAATTTATAGTTTTTTATAATTGAATTATCTAAAACTAGAGCCAACGCTTGAACTTGTTTATTGGTATTTTCAAATTCTGAACCTATAGCATCCAACTCGGTATCTAGTATTTTTCCAACACTAATATGGATCCTTTTTTTCGGACCCATGATTCCACTTAGTAGTGTATTAAAATCTTCATTTTTCGCTTTTACATACACCTCATTATTTGCTTCTGCAATTAATTGAGGCATTTTTAAAGCATCAGTAGGATCGTATTCGTAGGATATAGAAATAGGAACAATTTTAATTTTCTTAAAATAGTTGATCACATTTTCCTCTTCAGATCCCATAGAAAGCATTTTTAAAACTCCCGGATTTGTGGCGTCATTTCCGTCTTTTGTGCGTCCTTCGCGCTGTGCAATCCAAACCGATCTGTTTTCTCTTAATAATAATTGAGCAATATATTCAGACAATAACTTGGAACTTTGTAATAATTCTCTTGGCGGCAACCCTCTTAAAACTAAGAAGTTTCTATTGATTTTCGCTAGGATATTCATGAATGATTTTTTAACCAAGTTGTCCCCAATTGCTGAGGCAGTCATCAATAATCCATGGTCAAATAAGCACCCATTTAAAATGGAAGTATCTAAAATAATGTCTCTGTGGTTGGATATAAATAAATAGGAAGTATTTTGTTCTAAAGTTTCGAATCCCGATGTAGTTACCCCTTCAGAAGTCAGTTCTATTACTTTTTGTATGGAATGATAAATAAAATTACTTTGAAAATCTCTCGTAGAATAGGTTTTCTTCAATTGTGTTTTCCATACCTCTTCATCCACTCCGGGAAATGTAAATTCCATTAATGCCTTCATCATTGGATGGTCCACTGTATCTTTTAAAGCGCCGTTTATTTCGGCGTCATAATAGGGTCTTATAGAATCAAATTTTGACATTTACATTTAAGTTTTATTCACAAATGAACGAAATTTTATCGAATTTATACTTTTAAAGTGATTAAATCCCGAAAACGGCTTTGGAATTTTCCGTGGTTTGGATAGCAATTTCTTCTGATGATAATCCATAAAGTGCAGCTAATTTATCAACTACATTCACAATATAACTGCTTTCATTTCTTTTTCCTCGAAAAGGAATTGGCGCCAAATACGGTGAATCTGTTTCTAAAACGAGGTGCTTCAAGTCGATTTGATTGATAAACTGATCGATTTTGCCATTTTTGAAAGTGACTACTCCTCCTATTCCCAATTTCATATTATAGAAAATCGCTTGTAATGCTTGTTCGTAGGTACCTGAAAAGCAATGAAAAATTCCAAATAAATCGGCTGATTTCTCTTCCTCTAATATTTCAAATATCTCATCGAAAGCCTCACGACAATGAATTACAATAGGTAATTTATATTTTTTTGCCAATTGAATTTGTCTCCTAAAAGCAATTTGCTGTTCTTTTAAATGGGTTTTATCCCAATACAAATCAATTCCGATTTCGCCGATTGCAACAAATTTTCTGGTTGCCAATTCCTGTTCTACCATTTGCAACTCTTCCAAATAATTGTCCTTAACATGCGTTGGGTGCAACCCCATCATCAAAAATACATTGTTGGGATAATCCGATTCTAAAGCATACATTTTTTGGATATAATTAGAATCAATTGCAGGGATAAAAAAACGCGTTACCCCATTATTTATGGCTCGCAGCATCATTTCGTCACGATCAATGTCGAATTCTTCAGAATATAAATGGGTATGGGTATCGGTGATTGTCATTTTAATTTTTCAAAAAACAAAGGTACTATTTTGATTGGTTTTGAATTCAATTTACAAATAAAATCCCGTTTAGTATCAACTAAACGGGATTTTATATATTGCTATTTTAAAGTTTATAATTCAAACGCTTTCTTAGGATTGTTGTCACACAATAATTCCAATGGGTTTTCTAATGCTTCTTTAACGGCAACTAAGAACCCTACCGACTCCCTTCCGTCAATGATTCTGTGGTCATACGATAAGGCAACATACATCATTGGGTGGATTTCAACTTTACCATTTACCGCAATTGGGCGCTCAATAATATTGTGCATTCCTAAAATTCCAGATTGTGGTGGGTTGATAATTGGCGTGCTCAACATGCTTCCAAAAACGCCTCCGTTGGTAATAGTGAACGTCCCTCCGGTCATGTCATCAACAGTAATTTGTCCGTCACGTGCTTTTATAGCTAATCTTTTTATTTCTGCTTCAATTCCTCTGAAAGTTAAATTATGAGCATCTCTAACTACAGGAACCATCAATCCTTTTGGTCCAGAAACGGCAATTGAAATATCACAAAAATCATAACCTATTTTATAATCTCCGTCCATCATTGAGTTTACATCTGGGAATAAGGCCAAAGCTCTAGTAACCGCTTTGGTGAAAAACGACATGTATCCTAAACCAACTCCATCGTGTTTGGCTTTGAATGCCTCTTTGTATTCATTTCGTAAGGTGTTAATTGGCGTCATGTTTACTTCATTAAATGTCGTTAACATGGCGGTATCGTTTTTTGCAGCAACTAATCTTTCTGCTACTTTACGACGCAACATTGATAATTTTGTTCTTTCTACACCTCTAGAACCTCCTGTTGGAGTTCCCATTGAAGGAACGGAGTTTACCGCATCCTCTTTAGTGATTCTTCCGTCTTTTCCGGTTCCAACAATAGTTGAAGGTTGGATGTTTTTTTCGTCTAATATTTTTTTAGCGGCTGGTGAAGGCGTTCCTGTCGCATAAGAATTTGTTGCAACAACTGGAGCTGCTTTAATTTCTTCTTTTTTTATTTCAGTAACTTTTTCAACAGCTTCTGTAGTAGTTCCCCCTTTGGGGGCGGAGGGGGCGCCTTCGGTATCAATTAAGCAAACTACTGCGCCAACGGCAACTGCATCGCCTTCTTCGGCTTTTAATGTAATAATTCCGCTGGCTTCTGCTGGCAATTCTAGGGTTGCTTTATCAGAATCTACCTCAGCAATTGCCTGGTCTTTTTCTACATAATCGCCATCTTTTACTAACCAAGTTGCAATTTCAACTTCTTTTATTGATTCTCCCGGTGAGGGAACTTTCATTTCTAAAATCATGTTTTATTATTTTAAATTATGAATTTTAAATTTTAAATCGCTCTGTGAACAACTTATTTTATACTTATAAAAAATTTATTAGCCCCGATTGAGCCGATATCCTCGTAACGAAGTGAAGAGATAAAGGCGAAAGCGGGAATTGCAATTCCTGAAACTCGGGAACAATTCGCTCCTATTTATTTTCTAAATAAATCTTTATCAAATACCATTTTTATTGCATCGGCATGACGGCGTTTTGCTCTTGTATAACTTCCTGATGCTGGTGCGGCGTAGGCTCTTAAAGAGGCCAATCTCCATTTTACCAAGTCAAAATTCATTAGCATAAAGCTATAAGCTCCCATGTTTCTTGGTTCTTCCTGTGCCCAAACATAATCGTCAGCATTTGGATAGTTGGAAATTATTTCTTTTAATTGTTCCACTGGAAATGGGAATAATTGTTCGATTCTAACGACTGCTACATCATTTCGGCCATTATTTTCTCTCTCAGCAGTAATATCGTAATAGAATTTTCCGGTACAGAAAACCAAGGTTTTAACGTCTTTTTTGTTTACGGTTTTGTCATCGATAGTTTCTTGGAAACTTCCTTTTTCGAAATCTTCAATCGGAGAAACCACTCTTGGATCACGCAATAAACTTTTTGGTGAAAACACAATAAGCGGCTTGCGGAAAGTAGTTTTCATTTGTCTTCTCAACAAGTGGTAGAAGTTGGCTGGCGTTGTACAATCGGCAACATACATGTTATTTCTAGCACAAAGTTGTAAATATCGTTCCATTCTAGCAGAAGAATGTTCAGCGCCTTGATTTTCATATCCGTGAGGCAATAAAAGTACAATTCCGTTTTGATTGTTCCATTTATCTTCTCCACAAGAGATATATTGGTCCAACATAATTTGAGCTCCATTACTGAAATCTCCAAATTGCGCTTCCCAAATAGTTAGTGTTTTAGGACTTGCTAAGGCATAT
>CAIJFC010000189.1 GCA_903819815.1 uncultured Bacteroidota bacterium | reverse complement strand
ATGCAACAGAAGATAGTGGATGTACAGGAACAGCTCCATGTACACCTACAGATACAGATGGCGATGGAATCCCTAACTATTTAGATTTAGACTCAGATAATGACGGAATCCTAGACAGTTATGAAAATTCAGTTTGCACACCAGCAGTTCCATTATGTGATACAGATGGTGATGGTATCCCAAATTATATGGATTTAGATTCAGATAATGATGGCGTATTAGACGTAATTGAAGCAGGTGGTACTGATGCCGATAATGATGGCGAAGTCGATAGTCCAATTGGCGCTAATGGAATTCCAGATGATTCAAATGGAGGAGAAACCCCTGGTGATACAGACAATGATGGGGCGGTAGATCCATATGATGTAGATGATGACGGTGACGGAATAGACACTATTGACGAAGATGTAGATAACAATGGCAACCCAAGAAACGATGATACAGATGGGGATGGTATTCCAAATTACCTTGACCTAGATGCAGATGGAGATGGAGTTTCAGACGCACAAGAAATAGCAGATGGAACTGATCCAAACGACCCTTGTGATTTTGATGCAGCAAGTATTACGCTTCCTCAAGCTGCGAGTTGGAATAATGCAGATTGTGATGGAGACGGAGTTACTAATGGTCAAGAAATTATTGATGGTACAGATCCTGCTAATGGTTGTGATGCTATAATGGCAAATTCTACCTTACCTCTAAGTCAAGAATTCTTAGAAGGTGATTGTGATGGAGACGGATTAACAAACGGCGAAGAAATTGGACCAAATCCAAACGAGCCATTTGATCCAAATGGAAATGGAATTCCAGATTATTTAGAAATTAATAATCATTCGGTTTCTGAAGATGATTTAGAAATATTCTCTGCAGTATCTCCTAATGGCGATGGAAATAATGATGTATTTGTAATTAGAAACATTGAAAGTTATCCTGATAATACAGTATCTATTTATAACCGATGGGGAGTTATTGTTTATGAAGTAGATGGTTACGGACAAGACAATAAATACTTCAGAGGTATCTCGGAAGGCAGAATTACGATAAACAAGCAAGATGAATTGCCAGTAGGTACGTATTTCTATATTGTTAAATACAAAAACAATGCTGGAATACAAAAACAACGTTCCAGTTATTTATACATTAATAGATAGATAATACTATGAAAAATATAAAAGATAGTAAAATGATAAAACAATTTGCAACTAGTTTAATAATGTTTCTTTCATTGGCAGTTAGTGCTCAGCAAGAACCACAATACACACAGTATATGTATAACCCTTCTCAAATCAACCCTGCTTATTCGGGGTCGATGGGTTATGCAAGTGTATTTGGATTGTATCGTACGCAATGGGTTGGTTTAGATGGCGCGCCTAAAACGGCTAATCTTAGTTTTCATAAACCTATAGAAAACACAAAAATAGGGTATGGAATTAATTTACTAAACGATAGAATTGGTCCATCGGAATTAACCTATTTCAATGCTGATTTTTCTTATACCATATTGTTTGGGGATGATTCTAGATTAGCATTAGGGGTGAAAGCCGGAGGAGAGCTGTTGAATATTGATTACACTAAATTAAGTCAATACAACCCAGGTGATGTTTTATATCAGAATAATCTAAACAGATTTTCTCCTAATATTGGTGCAGGGGCTTATTATTATACCGACAACGCCTATATTGGACTATCAGTACCGATGTTGTTAAATACTGCATTTTATGATGAAGTTGCTGTTTCAACAGCTAACAGAAGACAAAATTTTTATTTAACTGCAGGTAAAGTTTATGATTTGAATTATTACATCAAATTTAAACCTGCATTAGTAACTAAAATAGTTTCTGGTGCTCCGTTACAATTAGATTTAACAGCGAACTTTTTAATTAATGAAAAATTTACTGCTGGAATAGCTTATCGAATGAGTGCAGCTTTAAGTGGCTTGATAGGTTTTCAAATAACAGACCAATTATTTATCGGATACGGATACGATAGAGAAACTACAAGATTGTCTAATTTTAATTCAGGGTCTCATGAATTATTTTTAAAGTTCGATTTGTTTAATAGTCATCAAAAAATTGAAACACCAAGATTTTTTTAATTCAAATTCCTATGAAAAAATATATTTTTATTTCACTATTAATTGTAACAAGTTCTTTCTCTCAAAAGAAAGCGCTATCAAATGCAGCATATAAATTTAATCAAGAACGTTACTTAGATGCTATAAATGTTTATGAACAATTGGTCAAGAAAGGAGACTCTTCAGTTGCTGTTTTAAAGCATTTGGCAGATGCTAATTATTTTAATGCAAACTATGAAAAGGCAAGTGATTGGTATCAAAAAGTTTATCAACTTGATTCAAATTGTAGTTCGGAATACCTTTACCGTTATGGCCAAAGTTTAAAATCAGCGGATAATCCAAAAATGGCAAAAGCTATATTAGAACTTTATGTAAAAAAGGCAAATAGTGAGAATAGAGCAAAATTGTATACTAAATACAATGGAATTGCCAATACTGATGATAAGTTAACTAATGCTTTTAAAATAGTTAACTTAGGAGTTAATTCAACAAAGTCGGATTATGGAGCAAATTATAAAGGAGATACTTTAGTTTTTGCAAGCGCAAGAAGTCAAAATGTAGCAGTTACAAAATATAATAGAACTCAACAGTCTTATACTAATTTGTACTATACTACAGTAAAAATATCTGAATTTTCACAGGAGCCTAAATTGTTTTCATCCCATACTTATTCTAAATTTCATGAAGCTACCCCAACTTTTTCTAAAGATGGAAAGACAATGTTTTTCACACAGAATGAATTAAAATTAAATAAAATT
>CAIJFC010000188.1 GCA_903819815.1 uncultured Bacteroidota bacterium | reverse complement strand
TTTGATGATCCCGAATTCTCGGGACGAATTAAATCGAAAAGTAAGATATACTAATTCGCAAATTCGTGGCGTACTATTTTTTAGCGTCGGATTTCACAAATTTACTTTGTCTGTTCGCTTTGCTCGAGTAACAGATAAAATCAGTGACAATCAGTTTAATCCGTTAAATCTGTGGCAAATATTAAAATTCAAATCTTATAATAAATATTTGTATTTAAAATAAATTCTTGGTATTTATTGGACAAAAAAAACCATCAATAATTTGATGGTTTTTCGTAATTTGATATTTGATTTCGCTTTATTCCGGATCGTTCATTTTGAAAGTATCCATAAAAGCAGTCGTATAATTTCCAGCTACATATTGCTCATTATCCATTAATTGACGGTGAAAAGGAATGGTGGTTTTAACGCCTTCAATTACAAATTCATCCAAAGCACGTTTCATTTTATTTATCGCTTCTTGACGCGTTTGAGCAGTTGTAATTAATTTAGCAATCATAGAGTCATAATTTGGCGGAATCGTGTAACCAGCATATACGTGCG
Organism: uncultured Bacteroidota bacterium; assembly: GCA_903819815.1. Lineage (GTDB taxonomy): Bacteria > Bacteroidota > Bacteroidia > Flavobacteriales > Flavobacteriaceae > Flavobacterium. The sequence continues at coordinate 14,993 of CAIJFC010000188.1, read as the reverse complement.
TGTCTAAACGAACACCGTGTCCTCCTGGCGCATGAAGTGTAGTTATTTTTCCTGGTGAAGGACGAAAATCGTTATAAGGATCTTCCGCATTTATTCTACACTCTATAGCGTGCAATTGTGGTAAATAGTTTTTTCCAGAAATTGGAATTCCTGCAGCTACCATTATTTGCTCACGAATCAAGTCGTAATCTACTACTTGCTCTGTAATTGGGTGCTCCACTTGAATTCGAGTGTTCATTTCCATGAAATAGAAATTTCTATGTTTGTCCACTAAAAATTCTACTGTTCCAGCGCCTTCATATTTAATGTACTCGGCCGCTTTAACCGCAGCTTCGCCCATTCTGGTTCTTAATTCATCGGTCATAAATGGCGACGGAGTTTCCTCAGTCAATTTTTGGTGACGACGTTGAACAGAACAATCTCTTTCCGATAAATGACACGCTTTTCCATATGAATCACCAACTACTTGAATTTCGATATGACGTGGTTCTTCGATTAATTTTTCAAGGTACATTCCGTCATTTCCGAAGGCAGCAGCCGATTCTTGACGAGCGCCTTCCCAAGCTTTTAATAAATCTTCTTCTTTCCAAACGGCACGCATCCCTTTACCTCCTCCACCAGCGGTGGCTTTTAGCATTACAGGATAACCCATTTCTAAAGATAATTTTTGAGCTTGTTCAAAGGATTCTAATATTCCAACAGAACCTGGCACACAAGGAACTCCTGCTTCAATCATGGTTGATTTAGCAGAAGCTTTATCTCCCATTCTGTCGATCATTTCTGGAGAGGCACCAATAAATTTGATTCCGTGTTCTTGACAGATTTTTGAAAATTTAGAATTTTCAGACAAAAATCCGTAACCTGGGTGAATGGCGTCGGCATTGGTAATTTCTGCTGCAGCTATGATATTAGACATCTTTAAATAAGAAAGATTACTTGGTGGCGGACCAATGCAAACTGCTTCGTCGGCAAATTTTACGTGAAGGCTTTCTGCATCCGCAGTGGAATAAACGGCTACGGTTTTAATTCCCATTTCTCTGCAGGTTCTAATAACACGAAGGGCTATTTCACCTCTATTTGCAATTAATATTTTTTTAAACATCTTATCTATTTTGAATTTTAAATTTTAAATTTTAAATTATTTGAATGACACCTTTTAATTCATCATTCAAAATTTATCATTTAAAATAAATTAAGAAGGATCAACTATAAATAAAGGTTGGTCAAATTCTACTGGTGACATATCGTCTACTAAAATTTTAACAATTTTACCTGATATTTCAGCTTCAATTTCGTTAAACAACTTCATCGCTTCAATTACACATACTACATCCCCTTTTGAAATGGTGCTTCCAACTTCAACAAACATAGGCTTGTCTGGTGATGGTTTTCTATAGAAGGTTCCAATCATAGGCGATTTTACGGTAATGTAGTTTGCGTTTTCTGCAACTGGTGCAGCGGCAACTGGTGCGGCAGCAACTGGTGCTGGGGCAGCTTGAGGAGCAGCTTGTGCAACCGGCGCTTGTTGTAAATAGGTAATTTCCGGAGTAGTTCCTTCAAGCGTAGTTTTGATGGTGATTTTTACATCATCCATTTCTAATTTTACTTCTGCAACTCCCGAATTGGAAACAAACTTGATCAGGTTTTGAATTTCTTTTAAATCCATAATATTAATTTTAGGTTAGTTTACTCTCTGTTGTATGCCCACTTTAAATAAATAGATCCCCATGTGAATCCACCTCCAAAAGCGGCAAATATTAAATTATCTCCTTTTTTTAATTTTTTCTCAAAATCAAATAATAATAAGGGCAACGTTGCTGAAGTAGTATTTCCATATTTTTCAATATTTATTAGTACTTTGCTCTCGTCAACTCCCATTCTACTTGATGTGGCGTCAATTATTCTTTTATTTGCCTGGTGCGCCACAAGCCAATTTACATCGTCATGTGTAAGATTATTTCTTTGCATTATTTTCTCACTTACATCTGCCATTCCGGTAACTGCGTATTTATATACTTGTTTTCCGTCTTGGAAAATGAAATGTTGGTTTGCATCTACCGTTTCATGTGATGGAGGAAGCATTGAACCGCCAGCATCCATTTTAAGAAAATCTCTTCCAATACCGTCTGATTTCATTATTTCATCTTGGAAACCTAGGCCTTCTAAATTGGGTTCAAATAAAACTGCGCCTGCGCCGTCACCAAATATAATACAAGTAGTTCTATCGGTATAATCAATAATGGAAGACATTTTATCGGCACCAATTAAAAGTACTTTTTTATACCTCCCAGATTCTATATAGGCGGAAGCTGTTGACATTCCAAATAAGAAGCTGGAACATGCCGCTTGTAAATCGTAGGCAAAAGCATTAGTAGCGCCTATTTGGGAGGCTACATAAACACCCGTTGATGCTACAAGCATGTCTGGAGTTGCAGTTGCCATTAACACCAAGTCAATTTCTAAAGGGTCAATATTTCCTTTTTTAAGTAGGTCTTTTGCGGCTTGAATTGCTAAATAAGAAGTTCCTAAACCTTCTCCTTTTAAAATCCTTCTTTCTTTAATTCCAGTTCTAGAAGTAATCCATTCATCATTGGTGTCAACCATAGTTTCAAGTACTTTATTGGAAAGTACAAAATCTGGAACATATCCACCGACAGCAGTAATTGCGGCTGTAATTTTATTCATAGGATTTTAATTATCGTATTGTAATTGTATTCCGAAAACGGGCTGAAATTACAAATTATTTTCTAAATTATTTCATTTAGTGTTGAATATCGACACTTAAAGTTTATTCCAACAAAAAAAACTCCCAACAGGTGAGAGTTTATCTTTTATTTTTAAAATGTATTAAGCAACAGCAACTTGCTTGTCAATTACGACTTGACCTCTGTAGTACATTTTACCTTCATGCCAGTAAGCTCTGTGGTATAAATGTGCTTCTCCTGTAATAGGACAAGTTGCAATTTGAGCAACTGTAGCTTTGTAATGTGTTCTTCTCTTGTCTCTTCTCGTTTTGGAGATTTTTCTCTTAGGATGCGCCATTTTACTATATTATTTATCCGTTAATAGTTGTTTTAATTTTTCCCAACGCGGGTCAATTTCGTCTTCTTTTTTTATTTCTTCTACTCTCAATTCATTTAGCTTTTTTAAAGCTTCAGAATTTAAAGTTCCGTCTTTAACCCCAGGGTGAACCCTTCTGAAAGGTATTGACAAAGCAATCATTTCGTATATTATTTGAGAAATATTAATTTCGTGTTCCCCGTGAGGCAAAATCAATAATTCGTCATTATCATCATTGTATTCTTCTCCAAACTTAACGATTACTTTTAGTTTTCCTTTTATTGGAAAATCAAACATCTCATTAGTTAAATCACATGGAACATGAATGGTTCCTTTGTGTTTAAAATTCAATTCCATTAGGGTGCTTTTCTTTTCAAAAGCAACGTTTACTTTGATGTTTGCACTCTCAAACTCATCATAATCAAAGTTATCAAAGAACTCCTTACTTATTTGATATTCAAATTGGTGTTTTCCTAACTTTAATCCTATAAATGGAATTAAAAATTCATTCAGCTTTTTCATCTTAACAACCATTTTTCCCAAAACTTCGGGGTGCAAAGATATAAAATAATACTAATATCAAAAGCGTTATCAACATTTTTTTGTTTACAACTACTTTTCCTTGGTTTTTAGCGGATTATTACTGATTTCTGAATGCTCATTTCTCGAGTTATAGATGTCGATTGCTAAAAAAACGGCTTCCTTAAATGAATTGTGATTGGCAATTCCTTTTCCGGCAATATCATAAGCAGTTCCATGATCTGGAGAAGTTCGAATTTTATCTAATCCCGCAGTATAATTTACCCCATTTCCAAACGACAATGTTTTAAATGGTATTAGCCCTTGGTCATGATATGCTGCAATTACGGCATCAAATTTTTCGTATTGGCTATTGCCAAAAAATCCATCTGCTGGATAAGGTCCAAAAACCAACGTTCCTTTTTCGAATAATTTTTTGATTACTGGTTTCAATAACGTATCGTCTTCTTTGCCAATTACTCCACCATCACCCGCATGTGGATTCAATCCTAAAACGGCAATTTTAGGTTTGTTGATGCTAAAATCTTGCGTTAAAGATTGATTAATTGTCTCTATTTTTTGAGCAATTAATTTTTCAGTAAGATGAGAAGCAACCTCATTCACAGGAATATGATCAGTTAAAAGCCCCACTCTAAGATTGTCTTGAACCATAAACATCAGGGCGTTGCCTGTTAATTCTTGATTCAAATAATCAGTATGTCCTGGAAATTTAAAATCGTCCGACTGTATATTGTATTTATTTATTGGCGCAGTCACTAAAACGTCGATTTTTCCTTCTTTTAAGGCTTTTGTAGCGGCTATAAATGATTTAATCGCATATTTTCCTAACGAATCATCATTGGTTCCATAATTTAATTCTAAATGCTCTTTCCAAACATTTAAAACATTGATTTTACCAATTACAATTTGTTCCAAAGTGTCTATTCCATGAATGGCAGCTGTAGATTCGAAAGTTTTTTTTATGGCAGATATAATATTCACATTGGCAAAAATAACAGGCGTACAAAATTCTAACATTCGAGAATCTTCAAATGTTTTTAGCACCACTTCGCTTCCAATACCGTTTAAATCTCCTATTGAAATTCCAACGATTATATTTTCTGCTTTTTTTATCATGACTACACGTTATTTATTGCTAATTTTGAAACGCAAATTTAGTAAAATAATATCACAAATGTTTACAGGAATCATAGAAACCCTTGGAGAAATCAAAGCAATCGAAAAAGAAGGCGGAAACGCTCATCTTACTATTACCTCAGCGTTTACCGATGAATTAAAAATTGATCAAAGCGTTGCTCATAACGGGGTGTGTTTGACCGTTACCTCGATAAACAATAACGAATACTCAGTGACTGCAATTCAAGAAACAATCGACAAAACGAATTTATCGGATTGGAATATTGGAAATGCTATAAATTTAGAACGTGCCATGAAATTGGGCGACCGCTTGGATGGGCATATTGTTCAAGGACATGTGGATCAAACGGGAGTTTGTAAAGCCATAAAAGAAGCCAACGGAAGTTGGTATTACACTTTCGAATACGATCCAATATTAAACAATCTAACTATTGAGAAAGGTTCAATTACGGTTAACGGCGTGAGTTTAACTGTGGTAAATTCTATGAAAAACGAATTTAGTGTTGCCATAATTCCCTACACTTATGAGCACACTAATTTTCATGATTTCGAAGTTGGAACCAAAGTAAATTTAGAATTTGATGTGATTGGGAAGTACGTTTCGAAACTTTATTCAAATAAATAAGCCTAATTTATTTTTTCCACTTTAAACTCTCTATTAAATTCTGCACATCATTTTTGATATAACTTGCTGCGGGCATAATGGAATCAAAATTGGGTTTTGCATAAAAATAAACGGAGCCGGTTACAAAATTTTTGGTGCTATCGGTAACGTAAAATTGGGTGTTAGTAGCTGCATTTCCATCTACTTGATAGAACATCCCGAAAACTCTTTTTTCTAAATTTATATAGGGTTGTTCTAGAATATCATCTGCTTTTATTACGTGTTTATAAGTTAGCTTTTGGGCGTCACGAAGCAATAAATTAATGTTATTATTTACAGGTTCATAACTTAAATAAATAGTCGCCTTCATTTTTGGGTAGGTGATTTCAAAGTTGCCATTTCCTTTTTCGGTAACTATTGCATTAGAATTATTATCGAAAGTATAACAACAGTCGCTTTCATAATGAGAATATTCTGCTATTGGGTAGTCTAATCTTAAATAACTTGACGGCTTTGGAACCGACTCGTTTTTGCAGCTAACAACAATAACTGTGTATGCAAAAATTAAAATTAAAACAAGGTGTCTTTTAAACATTTGAAATTATTCTATGGTTACTTTTATTTGTTTAATTCTCTTTCTATCAACAGAAACAACTTTAAACAAACAATTTTCAAATAGTATTTGGTCTCCTTTTTTAGGAAAATTCCCTTGAATTTCTAATAAAAATCCCGCTAGTGTTTCCGCTTCTCCTTTTCTTTCTTCAAATAAAGTTTCGTCAACTTCTATAATTCTATAGAAATCTTTAAGGTTTATTTTGCCTTCAAAAAGATAATTTTTTTCATCTATTTGAGAAAAAGAAATATCGTCGTCATCAAATTCATCACTTATATCGCCTACAATTTCCTCAATTACATCTTCAAGAGAAACCAACCCAGATGTTCCGCCATATTCATCAACTACAATTGCAAGATGGCTTTTCATGCCTTGAAAATCCTTTAATAGGTCGTCTAATTTTTTATTTTCAGGTACAAAAAATGGTTTTCTCAAAAGCGTTTTCCAATCAAAATCGACTTTGTCAATATGTGGAATTAAATCTTTAACGAATAGAACCCCTTCTATATTGTCTATATTGTCATTGTAAACTGGAATTCTTGAATATCCTTTTTCGATTATTTTAGGAAGAATTTTATCAAACGTTTCATTAATTTCAATTGCAAAGACATCAATTCTAGGACTCATGACTTGCTTTGTGTCTGTATTTCCAAAGGTTACAATTCCTTCTAATATTTTTTGTTCACCATGAGACGATCCTTCTGAGGAGGTTAATTCTAACGCTTGCGACAATTGATCAACAGTAAAATAGGCTTTTTGTTTGCCTAATTTTTCATGCAAATAAATGGTTAATGCCCTCATAGGAGAACTAATTGGCGTAAGTAATTTGTCTACTATATATAAAGGACGAACTACGAATTCAGCAAATTTAAGATTGTTTCTATTGGCATATACTTTTGGAAGTACCTCACCAAATAATAAAATAAGAAACGTAACCACGATTACTTCTATAACAAATCGGATAATTTCAGAATTAATTGCAGAAAACAAATCACTACTAATAGAGGAAAATAAAATTACGACTCCAATATTAATAAAATTGTTTGCAACAAGAAGCGTTGCTAATAATTTTTTAGGTTTATCAACCAATAATAGAATTAGTTTCCCAGTTGACGAATCTGATTTTGAAATGTCATCAAGGGTTTTTGGGGACAAAGAAAAAAAGGCTACTTCAGCACCGGAAAGCAATGCCGATATAAAAAGCAAAACAAAAATTCCAATTGTACCAAAAAGCAAATTAGAATCTATGTTTTGAAAAAAGTCAATGAAACTGGGAGGTTCCGGGTCCAAATTCAATGGGATTAGTTAAACAATTAGTATGGCGAGTCATCTAATAGACCAGCAGCTGGCGAATCAGAATTGGATGGTTTAAATGGTTCGGATTCTTTTTTAGTCGTTAAAAAGGTGAATTCTGTAACTTGAATTTCCGTTGTAAACTTAGTTGATCCCTCATCTGTTTGCCATTGGCGCGATTTAATACGTCCTTCAACATATATTTTATCTCCTTTTGATAAATACTTTTCGCAAATTTCTGCCGCTTTATTTCTAACCACTAAATTGTGCCATTCTGTTGTATTTATTTTCTCATTTGTAGTTTTATTAATGTAGGTTTCATTTGTTGCCAAAGGAAATCTACCAATACAATTACCCCCATCGAAGTAGTGCATTTTAACATCGTCGCCTAGGTAGCCAATTAGCATCACCTTGTTTATTGTTCCGTTCATCTTATTTTAAAAATTTTAGTAATTCCAAATGTACGCTTTTTTAACTTAATTCAGTGTATTGCTTTTCTATAAAATCAAAAATAACTTTTGGAAATGGAAATTCTTTGATTTTTGTTCCATTTATTCCGCCTAAAATTTCTCCTTTTACTTTTACTTCCCAAAAATTAATATTCAAATGTTGGTGTGATAATTTATGTAGTTGACCCTTTAAATTCAGATTCGAAATTCGGGTAATTTTATATTCCGATTGGTATTTATTGGCTATCAATTCCGAAACGGTATCTAAATCCATCTCCCTTTCCGTTTCAATCAGAGGAAATTCATATAAATTTTGCCAAATTCCCTTTTGATCTCTTTTTTGAATCAAAGTATTTAAATTTTCATCTTCAAAAACAATATAATTAAAAAAGCGGTTACTAATTTTTGTTTTCTTTAATTTCACAGGAAGAGCTTGGACTTTTTTCTTTTGCAATGCCAAACAACTACTATTAAAAATACAATTTTCACAATTCGGATTTTTAGGAACACATTGTAGAGCCCCAAATTCCATAATGGCCTGATTGAAAGTAGCGGGGTCGTTTTTTGGCATTAATTCCAAGGCCAACTCAGAAAACTCTTTTTTGGCTGTAGCCAATGAGATATCGGTTTCAATATTAAAATATCTAGAAAGTACTCTAAACACATTTCCATCAACTACAGGAACTGCTTCGTTAAATGAAAACGAGGCAATTGCCGCCGCGGTATATTCCCCAATTCCTTTGAGTTTTAATAACTCTTTGTAATTATTAGGGAATTCCCCTTTTAATTCATTGGCAACGAATTGTGCGGTAAAATGGAGGTTTCTTGCACGCGAATAATACCCTAAACCCTGCCAATGTTTTAATACTTTTTCTTCTGGTGCTTTTGCTAAGTCATAAACCGTTGGAAAGGCAGAAATAAAATCTAAATAATAGGGCAACCCTTGCGCAACTCTGGTTTGTTGGAGCATGATTTCCGACAGCCAAATATTATAAGGATTCTGCGTATTTCGCCAAGGCAAATCCCGTTTATTATTTAAATACCAATGAATTAATGAATTAGAAAAAATCACGTTCTATTATTTAGAATGCAAAAGTAATTTTTTATGTTGTTAAATTTTAATGGTTTATGCTTGAATATTTGTTTTTTTAATTCATATATTTGCAAACTCAAAAAAAGTAGAACTTTATTAATTAGGAAAAAATGACGAAAGCAGATATCGTAGCAAAGATTTCGGAAAAACTAGGTCTTGAAAAAGGAGACGTTCAAGCAACAGTAGAAACATTAATGGAAGAGGTGAAAAACTCTTTAGAAAGTGGAGACAATGTGTATTTAAGAGGTTTTGGAAGTTTTATTATCAAAACTAGAGCAGAAAAAACCGGGCGTAATATCTCTAAAAATACTACAATTAAAATACCAGCTCACAACATACCCGCTTTTAAACCAGCTAAAGTATTCGTTGAAGCCGTAAAAGCAAATAACAAAACAAAATAATTATTTATTAATCAATAAACATAAAAGATATGCCAAGCGGTAAAAAAAGAAAAAGACATAAGGTAGCGACCCACAAACGTAAAAAAAGAGCGAGAGCTAACCGTCACAAGAAGAAAAAGTAGTTTAGAACTACTTTTTCTATTTTAGAATAACCAAGTTCATTGAAATTGAGATTGAAGAATGTAGATTTAAGATTTAAGATTTGAAAAATCAAGAATCAGAACTCGAAAATCAAAATCTCGCCGGGTTCAATACCTGTTAAAATATTGTTTAACCATCCTTACTGATCGGTTTTAAGCTATAAGCTATAAGCGTTAAGCAATTTGCTTTCTGCCTTTAGCCTTTAGCCTTTAGCCAAAAAGTACGGATAAAAATTTACAGCGTGAATAAAGAATTAATCATCAGATCGAGTTCTGAAGCCGTAGATTTTGCCTTATTAAAAGATGGAAAACTAATTGAATTACACAAAGAAGAAGAAAAAAGCAATTTCCAAGTTGGCGATATTTTTATTGCCAAAATAAGAAAACCAGTTGCTGGACTTAACGCTGCTTTTGTAAATGTAGGCCACGATAAAGATGCCTTTTTACATTATCACGATTTAGGACCTAATCTTGCTTCCCAACTGAAGTTCATAAAGCTTGTAAGCGCAGGTAAAATAAAGGATTTCAACCTTAAAAACTTTCAGTTTGAAAAAGAAATTGATAAAGATGGGACGGTCTTAGACATTCTAAGTCCAAACCAATCAATTTTAGTACAAGTCGTAAAAGAACCAATATCTACTAAAGGTCCAAGAATTAGCTCTGAGCTTTCTCTTGCCGGAAGATTTGTTGTTCTCGTTCCTTTCTCTGACCGAGTTTCTGTTTCACAAAAAATAGAAATAAAAGGAGAAAAAGAGCGTCTAAAACGATTAGTACAGTCCATCAAACCTAAAGGATTTGGAGTTATTGTGAGAACAGTAGCCGAAGGCAAAAATACAGCCGAATTAGAAAAAGATTTGCAGAACCTGTTAGACAGATGGACTGCAATGTGTAAAAAATTACCAACCGCTCATCATCCGTCAAAAATATTGGGAGAACTTAACAAAGCTTCTTCCATGTTAAGAGACGTTTTTAATGATTCCTTCACAGGAATTCACATAGATGATGAAGAGTTGTACAACCAAACCAAGGACTATATACAAGAAATAGCGCCTTCAAAATCGTCAATCGTTAAGTTTTATCAATCTAACGACACTCCAATTTTTGAGAAATACAATATAGAGAGACAGATCAAAACTTCTTTTGGAAAAAATGTTTCGATGAGCAAAGGTGCTTATCTAATCATTGAACACACCGAAGCGCTTCACGTTATTGACGTGAATAGCGGAAATCGTTCCAATAAATCTTCTAATCAAGAAGAAACAGCCATGGAAGTGAACATGATTGCTGCCGCAGAAATCGCTAGACAATTACGTCTTCGGGACATGGGAGGAATTATTGTTGTTGATTTTATCGATTTGTCAGATCAAGAAAACAGAAGAGTGTTATACGATTTCTTAAGAGAAGAAATGAGCGATGACAAAGCAAAACATAAAATATTACCCCCAAGTAAATTTGGATTAGTCCAAATAACAAGACAAAGGGTTCGACCAGAAGTAAATATTGAAACTAGAGAAGAAGATCCCAACAATGAAAAAGGGGATATTGAAGCTCCAATTTTAATTATCGACAGAATTATTTCTGATCTTGATAGAATTGTAAAAACGCAGCCAAATGTAGTACTTAACGTGCACCCATTTGTAGGCGCCTATCTTACTCAAGGATTCCCATCCATTCGTTCAAAATGGTTTTTTGAATATAAAAAATGGGTAAAAATAATACCACGTGACGCTTACACGTACTTTGAATATCATTTCTTTGATAAAAAAGGGAATGTGATCAATGATTAAAACAAAAAACCGCTATTCGAAAGAGTAGCGGTTTTTTTATGGTTTATGGTGAAATTCTAAATTAACTTCCACACATTTCGCAATCTTCAGGACCAGCGTTTTTAGCTAGTTCCACCATGGCTTTGTACTCTTCCGGAGTCATTTCAACCACTTGAGTTTCCAAAGGTGCTGCAACTGGCTCTTTTACTTCTTGTTCCAAAACTTCAATAGGCTCCGCTTTTTTATCATTATTCAAGGTAAATTTAATTGCGTCAACTGCCGCTTTTGTTCTTAAATAATACATTCCTGTTTTTAATCCTGATTGCCATGCATAAAAGTGCATCGAGGTCAATTTCGAATAATTGGCATTTTGCATGAACAAGTTCAACGATTGCGATTGATCCACAAAATAACCTCGGTGACGCGACATATCGATAATGTCTTTCATTGACATTTCCCAAACCGTTTTGTACAATTCCTTCAAGTCTTGAGGAATATTCAAGTTTAGAACCGATCCGTTTTCACGCATTAATTCTTGTTTTAAATCTTCTGTCCAAAGGCCAAGTTTTACCAAGTCTTCCAATAAGTGTTTGTTGACTACAATAAACTCTCCTGAAAGAACTCTACGAGTATAAATGTTGGAAGTATACGGCTCAAAAGCTTCGTTATTACCTAATATTTGTGAGGTGGAAGCCGTTGGCATAGGTGCCACTAAAAGCGAGTTTCTTACGCCATTTTTCATTACCTCTTTACGCAATGCTCCCCAATCCCATCGTCCTGAAAGTTCTTCGTCTTTTATACCCCAAAGATTGTGTTGGAATTCCCCTTGTGATATTGGCGACCCTTCAAAACTTGAATAAGGACCCTCTTCGATTGCCATTTCCATCGATGCGGTTACCGCTGCAAAGTACATGGTTTCAAAAATTTCTTGGTTTAATGTTTTTGCTTCATCACACGTGAACGGTAGGCGCAACATAATGAAAGCATCGGCTAAACCTTGTACCCCTAATCCAATTGGTCGGTGACGCTTGTTAGAATTTTCTCCTTCAATTACGGGATAATAATTTCTATCAATTACTTTATTTAAGTTTCTAGTTACTCGTTTAGTAACGGTGTAAAATAATTCGTGGTTGAATTTTCCATCTTCAACAAACATGGGTAATGAAAGTGACGCTAAATTACAAACTGCAATTTCATCCTTTGAGGTATATTCCATGATTTCGGTACATAAATTCGAAGAACGAATCGTACCTAAATTTTTCTGGTTTGATTTTCTATTGGCAGCATCTTTATATAGCATGTATGGCGTTCCAGTTTCAATTTGAGATTCTAGAATTTTCTCCCACAATTCATGAGCTTTAATGGTTTTTCTTCCTTTTCCTGCCGCTTCATACGAAGTATATAATGCTTCAAATTCTTCCCCGTGAACATCGTAAAGTCCCGGGCATTCGTTTGGACACATTAAGGTCCAATTTCCATCATCTTGAACACGTTGCATAAACAAATCGGAAGTCCACATAGCAAAAAACAAGTCTCTTGCACGCATTTCTTCTTTTCCGGTATTCTTTTTCAAATCTAGGAAATCGAAAATATCAGCATGCCAAGTTTCTATATAAATGGCAAAACTACCTTTACGTTTTCCTCCTCCTTGATCAACATATCTAGCGGTATCATTGAAAACTCTTAACATTGGAACAATCCCGTTCGAAGTTCCATTAGTTCCACGGATGTACGATCCTGTCGCACGAACATTGTGAATTGAAAGTCCAATTCCTCCAGCCGATTGTGAAATTTTAGCCGTTTGTTTTAAGGTATCATAAATCCCATCAATACTATCGTCTTGCATCGCTAAAAGGAAGCAAGAAGACATTTGTGGTTTTGGAGTTCCAGCGTTGAACAAGGTTGGCGTAGCGTGAGTGAAGTATTTTTTCGACATTAAGTCGTAGGTTTCAATCACCGATTTCAAATCGTCTAAGTGAATTCCAACAGAAACACGCATCAACATGTGTTGCGGACGCTCTACAATTTTACCGTTAATTCTCAATAAATAAGAACGCTCTAAGGTTTTAAACCCAAAATAATCGTAGTTAAAATCTCTATTGTAAATAATATGTGAATCTAAAAATTCCGCATTATCCATGATCACTTTGTGTACTTCTTCCGAAAGTAAAGGGGCCGAAAGTCCGTTTCTAGGATTTACATAATTGAACATATCGTCCATTGTTTCCGAGAATGATTTTTTGGTATTTGAGTGCAAATTAGAAATCGCAATACGCGCTGCTAATTGTGCATAATCAGGATGTGCAATGGTCATTGATGCCGCCGTTTCTGCAGCTAAATTATCCAATTCTGACGTAGAAACTCCATCGTAAAGCCCTTCAATTACTCGCATTGCGACTTTTACTGCATCAACTAAATCGTTTAAACCATAGCATAGTTTTTTAATTCTATCAGTGATTTTGTCGAACATTACAGGCTCTTTGTGGCCATCTCTTTTAACTACGTACATAATTTGAATTTTTTTAAAACAGAAAATCCCTTCGCTGTTTTGGTTATTTGTAATTTATACTGAACTCATTTCAGCATCTATTTTTGGAGCTTGATCCAGCTATCCGTTGCAATCCACGCCCAAAAGCGTGAGGTTTTTCACTGCTAGCTGCCTGTCGGCAGACAGGTCTGGGCTAAAAGCTTCAGATGTATTGAAACTATCGAGTAATCATTCCGAAAATGAAATGTTGTTTGGTAAGTATTTTAATTTAGAAATCGGCGTCAAAAGTAATTTTTTGTGCTTGAGAATCGGTATTCATTACTCCCGATTTTTGGTATTCTGCCACTTTCTTTTCGAAAAAATTTGTTTTTCCTTGTAGGGAAATCATATCCATAAAATCGAAAGGATTTGAGGTGTTGTATTCTCTATCACATCCTAGTTCAACTAATAATCTATCAGCAACAAACTCTAAATACTGAGTCATTAAACCCGCATTCATACCAATTAAACTAACCGGTAATGATTCAGTAATAAATTCTCTTTCAATTTTTAAAGCGTCTACAATAATCTCACGAATTCTAGTTTTAGGCACTTTATTTACCAAATGGTGGTTGTGTAAATGCACTGCAAAGTCACAGTGAACTCCTTCGTCGCGGGAAATTAATTCGTTTGAAAAGGTTAATCCTGGCATTAAACCACGTTTTTTCAACCAGTAAATGGAACAAAATGCTCCTGAAAAGAAAATTCCTTCAACGGCAGCAAAAGCGATTAATCTTTCCGAAAAAGAATCGGATTCAATCCATTTTAAAGCCCAATCGGCTTTTTTCTTAATCGCAGGGAAAACCTCTAAAGCATTAAATAAATCATCTCTTTCTGATTCGTCTTTAACATAAGTGTCAATTAATAGCGAATAGGTTTCACTATGAATGTTTTCCATCATAATTTGGAACCCATAGAAAAATTTAGCTTCCGCATATTGCACTTCATTAACAAAATTCTCAGCTAGATTTTCATTTACAATTCCATCAGAAGCCGCAAAAAAGGCTAAAATGTGTTTGATAAAATAACGCTCTTCGTCGTTCAATTTATTATTCCAATCATTTAAATCTTGAGACAAATCGATTTCTTCGGCAGTCCAAAAACTAGCCTCCATTTTCTTATACCATTCCCATATGTCATGGTGCTTGATAGGAAAAATCACAAAGCGGTTTTTGTTTTCTTGTAAAATTGGTTCTACTGATGCCATAATTGGTTGACTTTTATCTATTTAAAATATTGAAATTTTATTAAAATCTAGACTACAAAGATTGTGAATAATCGTGGTTTAAAAAAGCAAACTTATTCACAATTGGCATTAGTTTTTAACAATCATATTAACATCATATATTTTTTAAAATTATTATTAATAT
>CAIJFC010000187.1 GCA_903819815.1 uncultured Bacteroidota bacterium | reverse complement strand
TTAAAAATTTAAAAAATCAATATTTTTTATGAATCATCGTTTATAAAGTAACTAAACATCAAAAATTATGAAACACAAGATTATTATACTCGCGATTACTTTTTCATTACTATCATGTAACAAAGACGATGTTTATACATCTATTCCAGAGACTTATCCAGCTGTTCAGGCGGAATTTGGAAATTCTATAGATTTAAACAATTTAGCTAATTACGCAAATCAGACTATTCCAGCTTACATTACTAAAGACAATGGAGGATTAAATCCTATATCTAACAAAGGAGCTACTTTGGGAAGAGTTTTGTTTTACGATAAAAAAATGTCAATAAATAATTCAATTTCATGCTCTAGTTGTCATAAACAAGATTTGGCTTTTGGTGATAACAGCGTTGCTAGTACTGGAGTTAATGGGACAACAGGACGTCATTCTATGAGATTAATTAATACTCGATTTTCTGGAGAATCAAAGTTTTTTTGGGATGAACGCGCTACATCATTGGAGACTCAAACAACTATGCCAATTAGAGATCATGGTGAGATGGGTTTTAGTGGTACAAACGGAGATTTGTCGTTTAATGATTTAATTACAAAGTTAAGTGCAATCAATTATTATAAAGAGTTATTTAAATTCGTATATGGTACAGAAGAAATAACAGAAACTAAAATTCAATTTGCTTTAGCTCAATTTATAAGAAGTATTCAATCTTTTGATTCAAAATATGATGTTGGTAGGGCCACTGCCCCAAATGACGGAGCGCCTTTCAACAACTTCACAGCTCAAGAAAATCAAGGTAAAAACCTGTTTTTAACACCACCCACTTTTAATGCAACTGGGGTTAGAATCGCTGGTGGATTAGGTTGTGCAGGTTGTCATAGAGCACCAGAATTTGATATAGATCCAAACTCCAGAAACAATGGTATAATCGGAAGAATTTCTGGTATTGGAGGTATTGATGTAACCAATACTAGAGCTCCTTCATTAAGAGATTTAGTTAGAATTGATGGAACCCCAAATGGTCAAATGATGCATACGGGGGGAATTAATACACTTCAAACAGCAATTGGTCATTACGGAACAATAAATATTGCAGCCGGTAATAACAATTTAGATCCAAGATTAATGCCTGGTGGTATTGGTCAACAATTGAATTTAACTGCAACAGAAGTAAATGCGGTCATTTCGTTTTTAAGGACCTTATCGGGTACTGATGTATATACAAATGCAAAATGGTCAACCCCATTTAATTAAATAAAAAAAATCCCGCTATGATAAACAAAGCGGGATTTTTATTTGAATAAATTTCTTAAAAAGCAACATTCCATTTTGGAAGTGTTCCATTGACTTTTAGAAAATCTTGCAATACAGCTGCTTCAACATAAGTTGGTATGTTTTTTACTTTTGCATCAAATGTTTCGTACCATACAACTTCTAAAGTGGTTAAATCTTCCTTTTTCATTTGTGCCGGCCAAGAATACTTTCTTCCTGTCTTAGCAAATTGATGTCCATTAACAATCTTGTCATACAAACCTCCGCTTTTTATTTTTAAAGTACCGTCATTTTGAACGGTTCCAGTAGAACCTACCATAATTAATTTTTTGGTATCGCCACTTGCATCAAACACCAAGAAAACTCCGCCAGCACCATCTGGGGCATTACATACTTCTTCTAAATTTGAATCTATTGTAAATAAAAAACTATTTGTTGATTTATATTTCTTTAATTCTTTTTCCATTTTATTTAATTTATACTCTGTAAAAAAAACAAAGTAATTGGTTATTACTAAAAAAGCTCCATAAAAGGAGCTTTTATAAAGATGTTTTTATTCTGGGGAATCTACCCCAATACTTCTTTAACTTTTTTACCGATTTCAGCTGGAGAATCCACCACGTGAATTCCACATTCTCTCATGATACGTTTTTTTGCTTCAGCAGTATCATCAGCACCACCAACAATTGCACCTGCGTGACCCATTGTTCTTCCTTTTGGAGCAGTTTCACCTGCAATAAAACCTACAACTGGTTTACGATTACCATCGGATTTAATCCATTTAGCAGCATCGGCTTCTAATTGACCTCCAATTTCACCGATCATAACGATACACTTAGTTTCAGGATCGTTCATCAATAATTCAACCGCTTGTTTTGTAGTTGTTCCAATAATTGGATCACCACCAATTCCAATAGCAGTTGTTATTCCTAATCCTTGTTTTACCACTTGATCTGCGGCTTCATAAGTTAATGTTCCTGATTTTGAAACAATTCCTACAGTTCCTTTTTTGAAAACAAAACCTGGCATAATACCCACTTTTGCTTCCCCTGGAGTGATTACTCCTGGACAGTTTGGTCCTATTAATATAGAATCTTTACCTTTTATATATTGATTAGCTTTAATCATATCAGCAACCGGAATCCCTTCTGTAATTGTAATAATTACTTTTATTCCTGCGTCTGCAGCTTCCATAATTGCATCGGCAGCAAAAGCTGGTGGTACAAAAATAATAGTAGTGTCAGCTCCTACTTGATCAACAGCATCTTTAACCGTATTAAAAACGGGACGATCTAGATGAGTTGTTCCTCCTTTTCCAGGTGTTACCCCACCTACTACATTAGTTCCGTATTCAATCATTTGCGAAGCGTGGAAAGTACCTTCACTACCTGTAAAACCTTGAACAATTATTTTAGAATCTTTATTTACTAAAACACTCATGATATTATAATATTAATTTATTTTTTAGAACGATGCAAAAGTAAGCTTTTGGTACTTTAATGAAAAGTATTTATAACTAATTTTTTAATATTTTTAAACGACTTGACTAATTTGATAACCACGATATAATTTTTCATCTTTTATCTCCCAAATTACCATGAAATTAGCCAACAAAATGTATTCCCTAGGGTTTTCTATAGTCTTTACAAAATGAACATATCTTACCGATACTAAATCGCCTTCTTTTACTAAGTGAGAAATTTTTACTTTTGATCGAATATACGATCTGCTTAATTCGGACGCTAATGATAGTAAGTCCTCACGATTCATTTGGATAAACCCGGTACTGCTGTTCCATTCAAAAACAATATCATCATGTAAATAGCTAGCTAAAATAGTTGGATTTATCAACGCTTCTGATTTATAGAAATCTAGAATTATCTTTTTTAAATTCATAACTATTTTAATTTTTGAATTAAATCCGGTATTTTTTTAATATTTGCTAATTGCTTTAATTTTTCGCGGGATTCTTCAACAGGGGTTCCAAAATAACTTTTTCCTCCTTCAATTGATTTTGTAACTCCGGTTTGCCCTAAAACAACCGCTTTAGTTCCTATAGTGATTCCGCTAGTGGTTCCAACTTGTCCCCAAAGGGTAACTTCATCTTCAATAATTACACAACCTGCAATACCTGTTTGTGAAGCAATCAAACATTTTTTACCGATAACAGTATCATGGCCTACATGTACTTGGTTGTCTATTTTTGTGCCTTCTCCAATTGTGGTGTCGCCCGTAACTCCTTTATCAATAGTGCATAAGGCTCCAATACCAACATTATTTTCTATGACTACTCTACCACCAGAAATCAACTGATCGAAACCTGATTCACGTTTTTTATAATAAAAAGCATCTGCTCCTAATATTGTTCCGGCATGAATAATAACATTATCTCCAATAACTGTGTAATCGTAGATAGAAACATTAGAATGAATTAAACAATTTTTTCCAATCACAACATTATTTCCAACAAAAGTATTTGGCTGAATTACAGTGCCTTCACCTATTTTAGCTGAAGTAGAAATTGAGTTATTTGAAGATTGAAAAGGCTTAAAATAATTGGTTAGTTTATTAAAATCTCTAAATGGATCATCAGAAATTAACAACGCTTTTCCAATTGGACAATCTACATTTTTGTTAATTAAAACAATCGTTGCAGCAGATTGCAAAGCCTTGTCGTAATATTTAGGATGATCTACAAAAACAATATCTCCAATTTCAACCACATGAATTTCATTCATTCCCTGAACAGGAAAGTTAGATTCACCAACATATTCACAACCAATTATAGATGCAATTTCATGAAGTGGGTATGTTTTTGGGAATTTCATTTAATTTTATTCAAAAATTGATTATTTATTCTTTTACACGTTCCATGTAAGAACCAGTAGCCGTATCAATTTTAATTTTATCCCCTTCATTAATAAATAATGGGACATTAACAGAAGCGCCCGTTTCCACTTTCGCTGGCTTAGTTGCATTAGTAGCGGTATTTCCTTTAACCCCTGGCTCTGCATAAGTTACTTCAAGTACAATTGAAGATGGCATATCAACAGATAATGGCAAATCTGTTTCTGTATTAATTTGAACCATTACTACTGTTCCTTCTTTTAATAAATCTGGAGCGTCAAGCGTTTTTTTATCTAACGTAATTTGTTCATAAGACTCAACATTCATAAAATGAAACAGATCTCCTTCAGCATATAAATATTGAAAAGAATGGGTCTCAACACGAACTTCTTCAATTTTATGACCGGCAGAGAAAGTATTATCTAATACTTTTCCATTGGATAAGCTTCTTAATTTTGTTCTAACAAATGCTGGACCTTTACCTGGTTTTACATGTAAGAATTCAATGATTTTATAAATATCATTATTGTATTTTATGCATAATCCGTTTTTAATATCTGATGTAGATGCCATTTCTGTGTTTATTTGTTGATTTGATTTTTTTGTTGATTCGATTAAGCGATTAAACAAATAACCGGTTAAACTTCTATTATTTAAAAATTTCCCGAATATCCTTTCATAATTCCTCTTGACGAATTTCTGATAAAATCGATAATTTCATCTCTTTCTGGGGTAGCTTCCATTTCCGCTTCAATTATCCCAACAGCCTGAGTAGTATTGTAATTTTTTTGATATAATATTCTGTAAATTTCTTGAATCTCTCTAATTTTTTCAGTTGTAAATCCTCTTCTTCTTAATCCTACAGAATTAATTCCAACATAAGAAAGCGGTTCTTTTGCAGCTTTAGTATAAGGAGGAACATCTTTTCTTACTAATGAACCCCCTGAAATCATTGCGTGATCTCCAATATTAATAAACTGATGAATTGCAGCTAGACCTCCAACAATAGCGTAATTACCAACGGTAACGTGTCCCGCAAGTGCAACACCATTTACAATTATGGCATTATCACCAATATGACAATCGTGAGCAATGTGAGCAGTTGCCATTACCAAACAATTGTTTCCAAGTGTAGTTTGACCAGATGCAATTGTGCCTCTATTAATAGTAACACATTCACGAATAGTGCAATTGTCCCCTATTATTGCTAAAGAATCTTCACCACCAAATTTTAAATCTTGAGGTACAGCTGAAATAACTGCTCCAGGGAAAATATTACAATTTTTACCAATTCTAGCACCTTCCATAATAGTTACATTGGATCCAATCCAAGTTCCATCGCCAATAATTACATTATTATGAATGGTTGTAAATGGTTCTATAACTACATTTTTTGCTATTTTGGCACCCGGATGAACGTAGGCTAATGGTTGATTCATGTTTTTATTATTTTATCTATTAAATTAGAATTCTATTCTAATAAAAAATATTATTGTTTTTTTGCAATTTGTGCCATTAATTCTGCCTCTGCAACTAATTTTCCATTAGCATAAGCATTGGCTTGCATATGACAAATTCCTCTTCTAATAGGAGTAATTAATTCACATTTAAATAGTATAGTATCGCCTGGTAAAACTTTATGTTTAAATTTTACATTATCAATTTTCATAAAATAGGTCAAATAATTTTCAGGATCCGGCACAGTACTTAATACTAAAATTCCTCCCGTTTGCGCCATCGCCTCTACAATAATAACCCCTGGCATTACAGGAGCTCCGGGAAAATGTCCAACGAAAAAGCTTTCATTCATGGTCACATTTTTCATACCAACGATATGATTTTCTGACATTTCTATGATTCTGTCTAGAAATAAAAACGGAGGTCGATGAGGTAAAATATTCATAATTTTATGAATATCCATTAAAGGCTCTAAATTTAAATCATATGTTGGAACATGATTGCGTTGTTCAATCTTAATCAATTTTGCCATTTTTTTAGCAAATTGAGTATTGACAAAATGCCCAGGTTTATTAGCAATAACTTTACCTTTAATTCTTGTGCCAATTAATGCTAAATCTCCAATTACATCTAATAACTTATGTCTAGCAGCTTCATTCGGATAATGCAAAGTCAAATTATCTAAAATACCATTTGGCTTAACCGTAATTTTATCTTTACCAAATGCCTTCTTTAAATTCTCCATAGTGGTTTCAGAAATCTCTTTATCCACATATACAATAGCATTATTTAAATCACCTCCTTTAATCAATCCATTATCCAATAATGATTCTAATTCATGAAGAAAACTGAAAGTTCGAGATTCTGAAATTTCCTTTTTGAAATCGGAAATACTTTTCAATGTTGCATTTTGAGTGCCTAAAACCTTAGTTCCAAAATCAACCATTGTGGTAATTTGGTACTCATCGCTCGGCATTACAATAATTTCACTTCCAGTAGTTTCATCTGTAAATGAAATGATTTCTTTTACAGTATAATAATTTCTATAGGCATCTTGTTCAACAATTCCAGCTTTTTCAAGAGCTTCAACAAAATATTTTGAAGAACCATCCATAATTGGTAGTTCAGATGAGTCTAATTCAATTGTTACATTATCTAAATCGCAACCTATTAAAGCGGCTAACACATGTTCGGGTGTTTGAATTTTAACTCCCAATTTCTCTAAATTAGTTCCACGTTGTGTGTTTACCACATAATTAGCATCTGCTTCAATAACTGGAGAACCTTCCAAATCAATTCTAACAAAAGAAAAACCACTATTAATTGGCGCTGGTTTGAAAGTCATTTTTACCTCTTTTCCAGTATGCAATCCTACCCCACTTAGAGAAATTTCTTTGCTAATTGTATTTTGTTTGACCGTCATTTTGTAACTTATTTACTGTTTAATTTTAATTTTTCTAAATCCTCTACAATTGTAGGTAAATTTTTAAAATGAACATATGATTTATAAAATTCTTTATAAGACATTGCAGGATTTCCTTGAAGAATTTCCCCGTCTTTAACACTTTTAGTAACTCCAGTTTTTCCTTGAATGTGAACATTATCACCAACCGTTATATGTCCCGCAAATCCAACTTGCCCACCAATCATGCAATTCTTTCCGATTTTAGTAGAACCTGCGATTCCTGTTTGAGCAGCAATTACGGTATTTTCTCCAATTTCAACATTGTGACCCACTTGAATTTGATTGTCCAGCTTCACTCCTTTTCTAATAATTGTCGATCCCATTGTCGCTCTATCTATAGTAGTTCCAGCTCCAATATTTACATTGTCTTCAATTATCAGATTGCCAATTTGAGGTATTTTACTATAAGCACCATCTGGATTGGGTGCAAAACCAAAACCATCACCTCCTAAAACGGCATTAGAATGAACAGAAACATTATTTCCAATTTCAGTTTCTGAAAAAACTTTTGCGCCAGCAAAAATAGTAACATTATTACCAATCTCAACATTATCACCAATAAAACAATTTGGGTGAATTTTTACATTATGTCCTATTTTTACGTTCGTTCCAATGTAGGCAAAACTACCTAAATAAAAATTATCACCATATTTTACATTTTCAGATAGTACAGAAGGTTGTTCGATACCCACTTTATTTGATTTGGATTGGTGGTAAAATTCTAATAATTTTGAAAAAGACAGATAGGCATCATCAACTTTAATTAGGGTTGTAGTAATTTTTCCTTCAGGAATAAAGGTTTTGTTTACAATAGTAATTGTGGCTTTGGTGGTATAAATGTAGTTGTTATATTTCTTATTGGATAAAAAAGTCAATGATCCTTCAACTCCATCTTCTATTTTGGATAAATTACTTACTTCAGCGTTTGGATTTCCAACTACTTCTCCGTCTAAAATCCCCGCTATTTGTTCTGCTGTGAATTTCATCCTATTCGATTTAATTATTAATTAGTTTTATATAAAATAGAATGCTTGTAGCTGATTTAATCATTTGATATTTATTGGCTTATTTAAACTTTACAAAAATATAAAAAAATAGCAATTATTATTTAACTTTCTAAAAGTTGTTTTGGAAAACAAAGATAGTATTTTGTGACCTCTTTTGATATTGATTTTAAATTGAGTTGATCAGAAACCTCTACGACATCTTCAATTGTATTGTCTTTTTTAAGAATCCTAATTGGCTCTGCTTGAATACTATAGGCTTGATTTTTAATTTTTCCCTTGAAAATAAAATAACTTGAATCTTGAATAGAAATTTGATTTTCCTTCGAAAAAGTAAATTGATGTGATTCCAAATCGACTTTAGAGAATTTTTCGCTATTTAATTTTATCTTCAATAAATCCCTGTTAATTATCATTTTACTCAAATTACTAAGTATAAAATCATCATTATTAATCCATGATTTTAATGCGCTAATGATGTCAAAATCATCTAGATTAGCAAATTTTTCAAGTGTTTCATTATCAAATGTAGCCAACTCTATTTTATTATTCATAAAATAAAGTAACGATTCACTACAATTCAATACAATTCCTTTTTGAGTAAGTTCTTTTGCTCTTTTTAAAATTTTTGTCAAAATTAGTTCTGCAACTAAACTGGTTTTATGAAAATACACTTGCCAGTACATTAATCGCCTTGCCATCAAAAAATTTTCAACCGAATAAATCCCTTTTTCCTCAATTACCAATTGATCATCGACTACCGTCATCATTTGAATTAATCGGTCGGAACTGATATTTCCTTCTGCAACACCTGAATAAAAACTATCTCTTTTTAAATAATCCATTCGATCCATATCTAGCTGACTAGATATCAATTGAAGCATGAATTTTCGATGATAATCACCTTTAAATATTTGTATAGCCAAGCTTAATTTACCTCCGAATTCTTCATTCAATTTCTTCATAAAGAATAAAGAAATGGCTTCGTGATTGATGTTTTCAACGATACTGTGTTCCATTGCATGTGAAAAAGGGCCGTGACCAATATCGTGAAGTAAAATGGCAACTAGTAAGGCATTTTCTTCGTCTTCAGAAATAGAAACCCCTTTAAAACGAATTACTTCAATGGCTTTTTGCATAATGTGCATACAACCTAAAGCATGGTGAAAACGAGTGTGGTGTGCCCCAGGATAAACCAAATAAGACAAACCCATTTGTGATATTCTGCGCAATCGTTGAAAATACGGATGTTGAATTAAATCATAAATAAATGGATTTGGAATAGAAATAAATCCATAAATTGGATCGTTTAATATTTTTAATTTATTGATTTGATTCACTTTTTAATGGGTTTTGTTCTGCAAATATAAACAATTATCACTTTTTATGAATTACGATTTTAACAAAAAAAAGACCGCACTAAGTACG
>CAIJFC010000186.1 GCA_903819815.1 uncultured Bacteroidota bacterium | reverse complement strand
TTTTTTTCCAAATTTCTCAAAAAACTTGTCAAACATACTATAATACTTGTCTTTATACAGTTTTTTTATTTTTTCCTCACGAATCTGTGGATAGTAATCAAAAACATCTCCCTTACCAAGTACTCTTGGGTCTTTTTGTTTTCTTAAATCCTTTTCCATTTTTGTCTTTAACTCCTTAATTAAGGACGCATATTGAGGGTCAGATGCGATATTGTTGACGCAATCAGGATCTTTTTCTAAATCAAAAAGCTCATCGGCAGGGCGTTTGCCAAAAGATAACTTAAAATAATTATAATCTTTATCTCCTTCTTTTAAACCCGTCAGATAGTTTTTTGTTGGCGAATCGTCGCAATTATTATAGTTAAATTCTGGATCTCCAACAGGCCATCTGTTCGGTTTATAATTGTGAGAGTATAGATATTTATCCGTTCTAATGGCTCTAACGGGATAACTAACAGCAATTTGATCCCCATCGGTAGTGCCATTATCGTGACGTTCTTTTCCAATTAATGAATACGATCTCTTGGCATCAATTCGCCCTGATTTTTCAGAAACTAATGCGTCCAGAAAACTCTTTCCAGTCATTTGCTTATCAGGTTTTAGCCCAGCTGCTTCCAAAAGCGTTGGGGCTACATCGGGAAAGTTTATAAAATCGGTCACTACTCTACCTGGAATTATTTTGTCTCCCCATCGTACTACAAAAGCTTCATGAAAATCTTCATCGTAAATTTGTCCTTTTACATACGGAAAAGGCATTCCTTGATCTGAGGTAGCAATAATAATGGTATTGTCAAGTAAACCTCGCTTTTCTAAAGAAGCCAATGCTAAACCAATTTGACGATCATGGTATTCCACTTCTACGCCATAATCAGCCAAATCACCACGAACTAATTCATTGTCAGGAAAAAAGGATTGAACCGTAACTTTACTCAAATCTTTATTTTCCTTTTTATAAGAATCTTTTTCATATTTACGGTGCGCCTCATGGGTTCCAAGCCAAAAACAGAATGGCTTTTCCGAGTCTCTTTTGGTTAAAAACGCCTCAAAGTTAGACGCATAATCTTGTTTACTTATCCCCTTATAAGGTGGAATAAGTGAGATTTCATTGTATTCCCAACCAGCAGGATTGTGATCTCCATAATACACTCCGGGCCCCCAACCTTTGCCGGTATAGCCTATAGTATATCCGCTTTCTTCTAATAAATTAGGATAAAATTTCCATTTTGGAGGTATAACAGGAATATGATTTGCCGCTTCTTCCAATTGCCAAGAATACCTTCCGGTTAAAAAACAAGCTCTAGAGGGAGAACATTTTGGATTACAAACATAGGCATTGGTAAAAAGCGCTCCTTCATTTGCAATTCGATCAAAATTGGGTGTTTTTATATATTTAGAACCATACACCCCCATACTATTTCGTGAGATGTCGTCTCCCATAATAACTAGAATATTTGGGCGCTTATTTTGAGCCACTCCTTCAATGGAATGGAAAAAAATTAAAGTTAGCAAGAAAGAGGTTGCCAATAAATAAAATCTTTTTTTCATTTTTTTAGGTTTATGGTACTATGTTAATTTATTTTCGTTGAATATTTACTTCAATACCGTTAAAAATATCATCGATTGAATCTGTATTTACCAATACAAAGTCAGACTCCATTTTTCCACTATGGTTTAACTGCATGTCGGTAATTTCAACTGTTACCGATTTCCACTGGTTATCGCCCTTCCCTTTTACCTCAAGAGCCGTTTTTATTGCTTTTCCTTTGTTGTATTGTAATGCCCAAGTTGAACCCAGATTTTTATCCAACCAAGTGATGGTAAATTTTAAACTTTTAGGTTTTGAAGTGGCAAACACCTCATCATCAAACTTAAAATACATAATGTTTTTGCCGGTTGCATTTTCGAAGGAACGAGCAAAACGATCATATTTAGAGGAGTTTTTGTCAATTTCACCTCTAATCCTGAAAAGTCCTATGGAAGTTTCGTCGGGTTTAATTTGATATAAGAAACGTTCGTAATTTCCTTCTGCAATATCCCATCCTGCATCATTGTATCCCTTTTGTCTCTCTCGCTGGTTCACTTGACCTATATCGGCTGATTCTAGATCATCCATTTTTGCCCCTCTTGAAGCATAGGCATTACAAATATTAGTATAGCGTTCTAGATTTTTCGACTTTGCATTCCCAAAAGTTTTTACTGGAAATTTTATCGTGTCGGCAGCGTTTAGACCTTCGTGAAAAACAGAAAAGACTGTTGTGGCAGATGCGGGATAAACCTGTTGAGCGTATTTATTGTACATTTTAAATATGTCTCTAATTTCATTGTGCTCCAATGCGTATTTAATGGCACTTTTTGTACAATTATAAGACGATAGCCCAGTATTAATTCCGCTTAGTGCTGACCAATAAAAAGCCAATTCTGTATTAATAGTAAATATTTCTTTTTTCCATGATTCATCCATTTCAGAAGCGGAAAACAGTTTCATCCCTTTAGGATTAATTAAATAAGGAGTCCATTGCTCTTTGAATGATTGTTCGCCAGTTAAATGGTGTCCTCTATTATAGGCTCCTCCTTTAATTCCAAATCCAATTTTAGGGTCGATTGTATTCATCACCCAATTGTTAGCAACGGGAGTTTTTATAGGATCAACATTATTAAATGTTAAAACAATTTGACGATCAGAAACATCATTGAAATACTTCTTAAATTGCTCGAATGCTTCTATCCGATAATCTTCCCATACCTTTTTTTTGTCAATGGAAAACTTTTCATCAGTAGGTTCTCCTTTGTAGGGTTCTTCGTCACCAGTAGCGCCTGTTTTTACTTGTACAAAGGCAATACAATCAAATTTTTCTTTAGGCTGACTTCTCAAAAAAACCGAGAATTGTTTAATCAATTCAAAATAATATTTCTTATGATTTTCATTTAAATAATACGGATAATTGCCGAATTTTTTATCGTGCTTTTCAGGCTTATGACTTTTTACTTTTACCAATGGAACCCCATTATCATAAAGCCATAATGGAGAATTTGGACCTACATTAATGCTTATTTTTACTATTTTATGGTATTTGGCTGCTTTATCTAAAACCTCTTGAAACATAGAAAAATCAAATTTGTCTGGTCCCATAGATTGTACTTCTGCCCATGTTGCCGAGACTTCTATTCCCATGACAAAGTCGGCCTTTGGATCAGAATAATCATTAACTCCTCCTCCTCGATCCCAAACACCGTAAGAACTTATGGGAACCGCTATTTTTTGTGCTTGTGATTTGGTATTAAAAAATAGAACAAAGCCAAGTAAGGGGATGTATTTATAAAGAGTTTGCATATTCATTTTTTAAATTTAATTGGATTAAAGTTACAAGAAATAACTTTAATTTAAAACTAGACACTTGATAAGAATTGGAATAGAAAATCAGAGATATGATAATTATAAAGAGAACATCCTTGTTTTAATAAACTTGAATGCTCTCTTTAATAAATAATAGTACTATTTCAAAATATAAAAGAAAATTATTTTTTAATAAATTGTTTTGCAACAACACTACCGTTTTCTTGCATTACTTTAACGATATATACTCCTTTTACTAAACTTTCAACATTCACATTTGAAGCATTATTGTTAGATGCTACATTTCTACCTTGCATATCGTATACTTCAATTTTAGTAATGCTATTAGTTGAACTTATATTCAAAACCACATGTGCAGGATTTGGATATAATGAAATTGTATTAGTAGTGTTTTCAAATTCAGCAGTGCCTAAAGCTGAAGGAACAATATTATCAAATACCATTAAATCAACATATACAGAATTAGCTAAAGGATTGATATTCAATGCACCTCCAAGAATTGCACCAACAGCAGGTGCAACTGCACCTGTTGCATCACATAGTACCCAATTTGCAGTATCCGTCTGAGGTACTGCAGGTGAAATACTGTTTGCGCCAGATGTATTTTTACAATAGGTATTTCCTGAAATTACAATGTCACCTATTACATAAGTCGCTGTTGCTATCCAAGTATTTTTAACCCCAAAGTTTAATTCTGGAAATTGAGATCCGCTATCCCAAGTAGTTAAATCAAAATCATAGGTTTTATAGTTGGCATCTGAAGTAGTATACGTTTGAATTGGATTAAAAGCAGTTGAAACACTACCTACTTTTCCATTTAATTGAAATAATGTATTGGTTGAGGTGTTTTTTAAAGTAATGTGTGCATACCTATTTGTGCCTTCAACGCGGAAAACGATAGGAGATAAGGATACTTTTCCGTTATTAACACTTGCAGCATTACAGTTGACCATTAAAGTCCCCCTTGAAGATTCAGTTGCTTGAACAGCTGTTGCTCTTGTTAGAGCAGTAAAACCTTCGGTTGTTGAATCAAAATTAAATGTATTTTGTATTGGTGCTACAAAATTTCTAGGTCTAATGTAATCAACACTTATTACAGTACCGACGGTACTTGGGACAGTAGCTGAGGGAACATAATTATTCCCGCTCGTTGTACCATCACTAAGTTTAAATTCTAGAGAAATAGTACTTACAGTACCAGTTGATGTCAAAGTAAAAGTATAAATTCTATAATCGGCATCAGCTGTAGTAATTACAGCGTTATACGTATTTAAAACAGCCCCAATTGTCGTAGTTAGTCTCAAATAAGTTGCGGCAGAACCGTTTTTTACTCTCACCTCTATTTGGTTGTTAGCTGTAGCATCTATATTTGCGGTTGTTTTAGTGAATGTTGGATTTCTTGAAGCTCCAGTATTCCCAGTTATAGTTGTGTATTCAATAGCTGTTCCTGTTGCATTTAGAATACCAGCAGCACCAGCTGATCCTTGAGAAGCAGTCCACCCCTCTGTATTAGAAGCAGTATTAAATTCCCACGGACCTTGAGCAAAAGTCAAAAGAGGTAGGATTAATAATAAATAAGTAATTTTTGTTTTCATATTAATAGTTTTTTAAATTTATGTGTTAGGTAAAATTAGCTGAAAACCACAGATTAGTCTTAGTGAAAAAGTGTCATTCATAACGCTAATTTGTTTCAATTGTAATTTAAATCAAGGAACTGCTATTTTTAAAACAAGTGTAATTTTTGTAAAACATTAAATATCAACACATCAATAATTACATAGAAAATGAAACAAAAAAAACTGCAACAAATAAATGCCGCAGTCCTAATGTATTAAATAATGTCTTTTAAAACCTCGTATTGACTCTTAACTATAGCTTAAATTGGATTGTGTTAAAAAAATGGTTTGATGCGGCTTCCCGAGGAAAAAAAAGGGACAAATCTAAAAAAAATAGATTTGTCCCGTAGCGTGAACTCTATTGACTTATTTTCAAATCAAATCTTAGAATTTCTGGCTGATTTTGTGGAGAAAATGCCGTAATAATATTTCGAATTTTTTTATGAAGCCTCGAACCCCTCTGTTAGTATCAGTTTTTTCAGTACTTGAGAAATTAAATTTTGCCTAGGGTAACCTATAGGGTAACTACTTTTATTTGGCTCAGGTTTGCACCATAACAAACCTACAAAAATTATCCAAAATAATAATTTTTTTTTAAGATTTTTTTAATAAAATTGAAAATGATAGACCGAGGTGGTAAATTGAATTATTTTTTGGAAATATTTTATAAAATAAAATTTTGGAAAGAATTAAATTATTATTTACTTTTAATAAATTAAATTTATCACTATGTCAAACTCTAAATTATTATATCTAAAAAAAGGAGATATAAAAACTGGTACCTTTTCAAAAAAAATAGCTTGTGAATACTCTTTTTATGATGATAAAATTATAGTAAGGCC